>JACCSD010000010.1 GCA_013813185.1 Burkholderiaceae bacterium | reverse complement strand
CTCAAAGGCAGCGCATCTACGCCAAACGCTTGCGCGTCGGAGCGGTCTCTTCTGTTGGGGTAAAAGAAAAAACATTGTGTGCGAGATAACGTTGCGCAGCAGCGTCTGGCGCAGATGCGCCGTCTTTTCGTCGTCGCCCGAGGAACGAAGCAACGCCGGGTCTTTAAGCAAAAAAACGCTTTAGCCTTTTTTTGCGCCGGCGTTGTGAGTACCGCAGTGGTTGGCACTTCAGTGCCCGACGCCCAGGCAGGACAGATCCGCCCAACGCTTGCGCGCTGCGACGCAGCTACACCGGCGCTCTATGCAAACTCGAGCACCACCCGGCGTGTCTTCGCACTTTTCTTTTCGATCTTGGCCACGCGCATTGCGCCGATCTCCGCAGTGTTCGCGACATGCGTTCCTCCGCATGGTTGCAGGTCGACGTCCTGCACCCGCAACAGGCGCACACGGCCGAAGCCGATTGGCGGGCTGACGCTCATCGACTTGACCAACTGCGGATTGGCGCGCATCTCATCGTCACTGATCCATTCGCAGCCGACCGGGGTAGCGCTCGCAATCAACGCATCGAGTTCATCCTGAACCAACTGCTTATCAAGCAGCTCGGTCATCGCAAAATCGAGACGCGCGTAATCGTGGGTGATGCTGCAGCCATCGACCATCTGTTTGACGACCGCGCATAGTAGGTGCGTCGCCGTGTGAAAACGCATATGACGATAGCGACGGTCCCAGTCGATCTGCGCGCGTACAGGTGTGCCGACGGCCAGCTCAGCTTGCCACGCGTCGACGGGATCGATCACGTGCAGGGCGTCGTCGGGGGTCGCACCCTCGCGCTTGACCTTGCGTGTATCGATCACGCGCAGTCGCATGCCGCTTGCCGTCGTGATGAAGCCGGTATCGCTTGCCTGTCCGCCGCCGAGCGGATAGAAAACGGTGCGGTCAAGCTCGACACCGTCATCACCGACTCGCGTGACGACGGCGTCGCACTCGCGCAGGTAGGCGTCTTCTCGAAATAGTGCCTGCGTCGCCACTCGTCTGCTATGGGTTGGTCGGCAGATTCTCGGTGGTCCACTCCGGCATTCCACCGCGCAGCCAATACACGGAGGTAAAGCCGGAATCGGCAGCCACCTTGGAAGCTTTGTACGACTTCCAGCATTCGGCACCGTTGCAGAAAAAAACCACCGGCTGCGACTTGTCCAACTTCGACAGCCCTCCAAACGAATCCGTTTTCGAATCGAAGTCGAGCGCTTTCAGGCTTTTCTCTCCGTACGGGATCAGAATCGAACCGCGCGCATGTTTGGCGTTGTATTCGCGCTCGGTACGCACGTCGACCAGGCGCGCGCCCTTCTGGCTCAACTCGAACGCCTGCTTTGCTGTCACGCGCGTGACACCTTTCAGATCCGTCGGCGTGAACAGTCCCAAGCCGGCCACGTAGTCGTACGGCGCCGCATTCGACGCTGAAACGACCCGGCCCGCGTTGGGCACCAGATTGTCCGGTGACGCAAGCCATTGCATCACCGCGCGCCGCACCGCGTCGGGTGTGTCTTTCTTGACCACGACCGTGACGCCGCTTGGCATGTCCCGCGACGTCGCCAGCACGACACCGCTTTTCGGATGCGATTTCGACCACTCGTTCCATTCGCTTTCGAGTGCAATAGTCGCTTCGGAACCACCGCCCGTCATGGAGATCAAGCCCGCACCGCTGGTTTGGCCGTACGTCACCTGCTTAAGCGTACGCGGCGTCATCCCAGCTTCCTGCAGCAGACCGCGCGCGACATAGCTGCGCATTGAATCCTGCGCCGGAAAGTACGCGCGCCGGCCCTTCAAATCCGCCAGCGACTTGACGCTCGGTGCGCCCACCAGGACGTACTTCGTCTGGCCGGCCGTCGAGCCGATCAGCTCGTATCCGTACACGAGCGCCGACGCGGCAACGTGGGCAGGCCCGACGATGACGTCGTACTCACCGGTCCGCGTCGCACGCATCGCATCGTGCATGTCGCGCATCGGCAGCACCGCCACACGACCACCCAATGTGCGCTGCAGCGGCGTGCCCGCGACCGCCACCGTCAACAGATCCGAGCTCTCGTCCGATGCGTCTGCTACGACCATGACGCGCGTCAGCGACGGTGCCGCCGGCGCCGCCGCGGAAGCGGCGAAAGAAGTCGCCGCCAGGACAGCCACTGCCGACGAAATGATGGAGTTGCGCATAGCGTTGATCCTCCAAAAAATAGGGTGCTCTAACCCTTCAATATTGACTTGCATTTTGACCGCCAGGCGCCCGATGCGTCCATCTTTCTACCGCATTCGCGCGCTGCTTTTCGAACGATCACGGCCGGCGTGCACCGGTTGGGCAAACAGCCAGCTGTGCGCGCCTTCGGCGTCGACCGCCTGCCCCCAAGGCAGCATGCAAAGCGCAAGCACCAGTTTTTCGAACTCAGGCTCAAAACGATCAATGATCTGCTGCGGATTGGCACACAGCGCCTGATCGGCGATCAATCCAAACTGGACGCCGCCGTCGTAGGAGAGGATCGATACGCCGACGCCGATGTCGCCCGACTGCGGCACCCAGACCATCAGCCGTGTGACGCGCGCGCCAGCCAGATAAATCGGCTGCTGCGGCCCAGGGACGTTGGTCATCACCGCGCTGGCCTTGCGCGCCAGAAAGTCGAGCGCCTGCGTCTGCACAACGTGCGGCGCAAAACCGGCGGCGCCCAGCAGCGCCATCGATACCACCGCGGTGTATCCCGTCTTTAGCGCCTCCATGCGCCGCCGCACCTCGAACACGCGCGCGATCGGATTCTCGACACCGATCGGCAGCAGCAGCGGCACCAGGCCGAACTTGTTGCCGAGGTCTTTCCAATGGCGCGGGTCGCGCAGATTTACCGGCACCATCGCGCGCAGTTCGCAACCGTCAACCCGTTCCCCGCGGGCGATCAAGTACGAACGAATCGCGCCCGCGACGCAGGCGAGCAGCACGTCGTTCACCGAACAGCCGAGCGCCTTGCCGACGGCTTTGACGTCATCCACCGCGATCGGCTCATTCCACGCGACCACTTTGACGCCCGAGGGCCTGCCTTTGAGGCTCGTCAAACTGTCATTCGGCATCAAGGCGATCGCCGCCGCGTCTTTCGCCACTCGCGCGGCCATGCCGGCGTATCCAACTGCAGCATCGACGAACGCGCCCTGCGTGTTCAGCATTACGCCATAGCCGCGCAACACCTTGCTGGCAACGTCCCCAGTCGTACCGATCGCCTTCACTGCGGCGGAAGTCAGCGGCCGCAACCGAGCGTCCCAGGGTCCGTTTTTGCGCGCGCGGTGTCGACGCGTGCCGGGATCGGGTTCGTCATCGCCTTGTTCGGTGGTCAGTGCCAACAGCACGCCGATCAACGCGATGCCATCGGCAATGCAATGATGAATGCGCACGACCAATGCCTGGCCACCCGCGTAGTTGTCGACCAATTGCATCTGCCACAGCGGCTTGGATTCATCGAGCGGCCGCGAAGCGAGCTCCCCAACGAATTTCTTAAGATCGCCGACCGTGCCGCGGCCGGGCAGCTTGCGGCGAATCAGATGGTCTTTCAGATCGAACTTGTCGACCTCCTGCCAATAGCAGCCGGTCGCATCGCGCATCACGCGACTGCGAAATTGGCGATGCGTCACCAGACGAGTAGCCAGCAGGTCGCGCAAGCTTGCGAAGTCGACTTTACCGTCGAACTCGTAGACGCCGACGATCATCATCAGATTCTTGGCAGAATCCATCCGCAACCATGCGGTGTCGACGGCAGACATCCGTTCACGCATCGGCGCTCGCTCCCCTGCTCCTGATCCCAACTAGCCGCTGCATAATAGTCGCGCGTCGAAGATCATCACAACGAGGAGACCCATGAGCGATTTGAAATCTCAATTCGAAATTGCGGTAGGCGATTCAAAGAATCTGCCCGAGCGTCCCGACAATCAGACGATGCTGAAGATGTACGGCCTGTACAAGCAGGCGACCCGCGGCGACGCCAGCGGCACGCGACCGGGCTTCACCGACATGGTGGGTCGCGCCAAGTGGGATGCCTGGAACGAAGTCAAGGGAACCTCGGCCGACGATGCGATGAAGCAATACGTTTCGCTCATCGCAGATTTGAAAGACTAGCTTCGACTCTTTTCTGGCTGAGCGGGCGATCGCGAGTAATGTCCGGCAGGGTCATCCAGTTTTACTTCGACTACATCTCGCCCAACGCGTACCTGGCGTGGACGCAGCTGCCGGCGCTAGGCGAACGCAACGGCTGCGTGATTGAACCTGTCCCGGTGCTGTTCGCTGGGCTGCTCGAAGCGAATCGGCAGCTGGGTCCGGCAGAGGTGCCCGCCAAGATGCGCTGGATGTGGAAAAACACGCTGCGCAAGGCAGCCGTGATGGGCGTGCCGCTAAACATGCCGACGTTTCATCCGTTCAATCCCCTGCTCGCGCTTCGGGTTTCATCGCTCGCGCTGGACGCGAAGCAGCGTCTGGATCTGATCGACGCGTTCTTCAGGGCGGTCTGGGTGCATGGCTTGCACATCGCGGAGCCATCGGTGGTCGAAAAGGTCGTGAGCGAAACGGGGCTCGACGGCGGTGCACTGATCGCTCGCTCCCAGCAGCCCGAATGCAAGGCCCAATTACGAAACCAGAC
>JACCSD010000007.1 GCA_013813185.1 Burkholderiaceae bacterium | reverse complement strand
CGTCGCGGGGGCGCACCTGGGACGACACGATCACGATCTGCTACGGCGATTCCATTAACGATCTGCCGTTGCTCGAGCGCGCCACGCATCCGGTCGTCACCAACGGCGACGCGCGACTGATCGGCATCGCGAAGCACCGTGGCTGGCAAACGCTGCAGCTGTTCGCTGCCCCCGACACGGCGAGCGCAGCATGATCAACCGGGTCATCGCAAGAGTTCAAAAGCTATTCAAGCGCAAGCCGAAGCGCGGCGGTCGCGAGCCGAAGCGCATCCCGGCGAGTGAACACCGGATCAACCACGAGCTCGTTTCGCGTTCCGCCCTGCGCGTGTGTGAGACGCTGCAGAAAGCCGGTCATCGCGCCTACATCGTGGGCGGCGCCGTGCGCGACCTGCTGCTCGACATCGCGCCGAAGGACTTCGATATCGCGACCGATGCCACGCCGGAGCAGATCAAGTCGCACTTTCGGCGCGCGTTCATCATCGGCCGCCGCTTCAAGCTGGTGCACGTGATGTTCGGCCAGGAGACGATCGAGGTGTCGACCTTTCGTGCGCTCGTCAACATCGATCGTGTGATCGACGAACACGGCCGCGTTTTGTCCGACAATCTGTATGGCGAGCAGAACGAGGATTCGGCACGGCGCGACTTCACGATCAATGCGCTCTATTACGACCCCACCACCGGCGACGTGCTCGACTATCACGACGGCGTCAAAGATATTCGTGCGCGCCGGCTGCGCATGATCGGTGAGCCCACCGACCGCTATCGCGAAGACCCGGTGCGCATGCTGCGCGCGGTGCGGTTTGCCGCCAAGCTCGGCTTTGCCATCGACGAGGCGACGCGCGAGCCGATTCACCGGATGGCCGAACTGATCGAGAACGTGCCCCCCGCGCGCTTGTTCGATGAGATGCTGAAGCTGTTGACTAGCGGGCATTCGGTGGCGTGCATCACCCGGCTGCGCGCCGAAGGGTTGCATCATGGATTGCTGCCGCTGCTCGACGTGATCCTCGAGCAGCCCGCCGGCGAGCGCTTTGTAATGCTCGCGTTATCGCGCACCGACGAACGGGTGCGCGCCGGCAAGTCGATCTCCCCCGGGTTCCTGTTTGCCACTCTGCTGTGGAACGACGTGCTGGTCAAATGGACCGCGCGCCTGGCGAAAAACGAGCATCGCATTCCCGCATTGAATCTGGCGATCGATGAAACGATCGACGCCCAAACCGAAAAGCTTGCGATCCAGCGGCGCTTCGTAGCGGACATGCGGGAGATCTGGGGCTTGCAGCCTCGTTTTGAGCGCCGGACCGGCCGTTCTCCCTTCCGGCTGGCCGAACACCTGCGCTTTCGCGCCGGTTATGATTTCCTGCTTTTGCGCACGGCGGCCGATGAGATCCCGCTGGCGCTAGGCGACTGGTGGACCCGCTTTGCGCAGGCGAGCCCGGAGGAGCGCGAGCAGATGATCCTTGATGCCGCGCAGGAGAGCGGCCCGGCTTCGACAGCGGGGAAGCGGCGGCGGAGACCGCGGAGGCGGGGGGAGAAGGCGCAGCAAGCGTCGCCTGAAACATAAAAGTGAAAAGAACCGCATATATCGGGCTGGGTGCCAATCAGGGTGAGATGGTCGAGTCGCTCAAGGCTGCGTTCGACTCGCTACGCTCGCTCGAACAGTCCGAGCTTGTGGCCGTTTCCCCGTTCTACAAGTCGGCGCCGATCGATGCGACCGGACCCGACTTCGTCAACGCGGTCGCAAAGCTTGAAACAGCGCTCGAGCCGTATGGCTTGCTGCTGCACTTGCTCGATATCGAATTGATGCTTGGCCGCAAGCGCCGCGGGCAAGGACAGAAGAAAAATGCGCCGCGCAACGTCGATCTGGACTTGCTGCTGCTCGGCGACATGATCATCCAGAGCACGCCGCTGACGCTGCCGCACCCACGGCTGCACCAGCGCGCGTTCGTACTCAAGCCGTTGCTCGACTTGGCCCCCGAGATTCTTATACCCGGCCAGGGTTTGGCCAGCGACTTCATCAAGGCGGTGGCCGATCAACGCGTCGAGTTGCTTGAAGAGCCCGCTGAGCGAAGTGTCCCGTAACAGCCAATTCGAAAGTGCCTTGCACGTCGTGGCGGCCGATTGCTTTGTCGCTCGCCTTGCGAATGTGCCAGAGCTATTCGACGCGGCTCGCTTCGCGCACTCGGCGCGCCCGGACGCGCCTTGCCCTTCCGAATCGGCTGTTACGGGCCACTAGCGTGCGCCCGCCGGGGAAGTATCGGTACATCGTGATTGAAGGCCCGATTGGCTCCGGCAAGACGTCGCTCGCGAGCAAGCTGGCGCCGCGCTACTCGGCGCACACGCTGCTCGAACAGCCCGCGTCCAACCCGTTTCTTGAGCGCTTCTACCGCGATCAGGCGCAGTACGCGCTGCCCACGCAGTTGTTTTTTCTGTTTCAGCGCGTGCAGCAGCTGGGCGACGTCGCGCAGCTGGATTTGTTTCGATCCTCGGTCGTCGCCGACTTCTTGCTTGAAAAAGACCCGCTGTTTGCGCGCCTGACGTTGGCCGACGATGAGCTGAAGCTCTACGAACAGATCTTTGCGCAGCTCAAGCCGCAGGCGCCGCTACCCGATCTCGTGATCTATCTGCAGGCGCCACCCGACACGCTGGTCGAGCGTGTGCTCCGGCGCGGCAACCCGATCGAATCCGGAATTTCTGAAATCTACTTGCGCGCGCTGTCCGATAGCTACGCGCGTTTTTTTCATCAGTACGATGGCGCGCCGGTATTGATCGTCAACACCGAAAACCTGAATCCGATCGAGCGGGACGACGATTTCGAGCTGCTGCTGTCGCGCATCGACAAGATGCGCGGCCGGCGCGAATACTTCAATCTGGCGGCATGAGCGCAGCGCCGAACCGCTTCAAGCAAGCGAGCGCCCCCTCGGGGGGCAGCGCAGTGGCCGCAGGCGCAAGCGTGGGGGCTTGCACTTGAGCGTTCATCCACCCGCGACGTCTGCGTCCAAGCCGGTCACGCTGCTGCAGTTGGCCGATATGCGTTCTCGCGGCGAGCCGATCGCGATGTTGACCTGCTATGACGCCAGCTTTGCGCGGCTGCTGGATAGCTGCGGGGTCGACTGCATGCTGGTCGGTGACTCGCTCGGCATGGTCATTCAGGGCCATTCATCGACCCTGCCGGTGACCGTCGAAGACGTCCAGTACCACGTCCGCGCCGTCGCACGCGGCACGCAGCGCGCGTGGCTGATTGCGGACATGCCGTTCGGCAGCTACCAGGGCACGCCGCAGTCGGCGTTCGACAATGCCGTGCGCTTGATGCAGGCCGGCGCTCAAATGGTCAAGGTCGAAGGCGGCGCTTGGCTTGAGCCGACGGTCGAGTTCCTGGTTGCGCGCGGCGTGCCGGTATGCGCGCATCTGGGACTCACGCCGCAATCGGTGCATGCACTGGGCGGCTACCGCATCCAGGGGAAGACTGAGGACGCGGCAGATCAGCTGCTGCGCGACGCGCTCGCGCTGCAGACTGCCGGGGCTTCGATGCTGGTGCTCGAACTGATTCCTGCGGCAGTCGCCGCGCGCGTGACTCGCGAACTGAAGATGGCGACGATCGGTATCGGCGCGGGAGTCGATTGTTCCGGTCAGGTGCTGGTGCTGCACGACATGCTCGACGTATTCCCCGGCAAGAAGGCCCGCTTTGTGCGCAACTTCATGGCCGGTGCGCCGGACATCGCGACCGCCGTGCGCACCTATGTGCGAGCGGTAAAGGAACGAACCTTCCCCGCAGCCGAACAGACGTACTGATGAAAGTCGTCCGCTCGATAGAGGAATTGCGCGATCAGATGCGCGGTCAGAATCGGGCCGCGTTCGTGCCAACAATGGGCAATCTGCACGATGC
>JACCSD010000357.1 GCA_013813185.1 Burkholderiaceae bacterium | reverse complement strand
TTCGTATATCCGGCAATTGTGACGTTTGTCGCACTGGCGGTCGTCATCGGTTTACTAACGTATGTGGTACCTCAAGTCGTGTCGGTGTTTGCGAACACGAAACAGGCATTGCCGTTTCTGACGATCGCGCTGATCGGGGTGTCGAACTTCGTGCGCAATTACGGGTGGATCTTGCTCGTGATCGTGGCGAGCGCCGCGTTTTTGACGCAACACGCATTGCGGGTCGCTCCGGTACGACTGCGCTGGCATACACGCATCCTGACGTTACCTGTGATGGGCGTGCTGTCGCGTTCGATCAATACCGCGCGCTTTTCTTCCACGCTGGCGATATTGGTCGGCTCCGGCGTGCCGATGCTGCGCTCCCTACAGGCGGCAGGCGAAACGATTACCAACCTGGCGATGCGCACGCGCGTGATGGACGCCGTCCAGCGCGTGCGTGAAGGGTTTTCACTGGCGAAAGCACTGCGCGCCGATGCGGACGAAGAAAAGCGTCCGGGGCACGTCAAGCTCTTCCCGCCGGTGTTGATTCACCTGATCGCGTCGGGCGAAGCAACCGGCAAGCTGCCCGAGATGTTGTCGCGCGCGGCGGACATTCATTCGCGCGAAGCCGAGCGTCGCGCGCTGTTCTTCACGTCCTTGCTCGAGCCCATCCTGATTTTGACGATGGGCGTCGTGGTGATGTTGATTGTGCTGGCCGTGTTGCTGCCGATCATCGAGATCAACCAGCTCGTGAGGTAGCCGTCGGCAGCAAAAAAGCGACCCCGCGGGCCGCTTTTGTATGAGGACCGCCGACCTAAAGCGCCTGCAGCTTGTCGTAGGTCGCCTTGTCCCAAGTCGCGTCCGGGCCGTTGTGCAACTTCATGGTCGCGTCGCGGAACGGCTTGCGGTCGACCTTGACGACCTCCTTGCCTTTCTTCGTGAACTCGGCACCGAGTCCTTTCTCGATCTCGATGATCTGCGCAGTCGCCCGAGCCGCCGCTTCTTTCAGAACCTGATCGAAAATTGCCTTGTCGGCATCCGACAGTTTGTTCCAGGTCGGTGCGCCAACGATCGTCAGCAGCGCGTCGGTAATGTGACCAGTCAGCACAATGTACTTCTGCACCTCGTAAAACTTCTTGGCATCGATCGTCGGCAGCGGATTTTCCTGTGCGTCGACGGTACCGTTTTGAAGCGCGAGATAAACCTCGGCGAACGCAATTGGCGTCGGATTGGCGCCGACGGCTCGAGGGAACATCGTGTACAGCGGTGCATCCGGCACGCGGATTTTCACGCCCTTCATGTCTTCGGGTTTGTTGATCGCCTTGTTCGACGTGACGTGGCGCTCGCCGTAATAGGTGATCGCCAGCACTTTGTGGCCGCCGCTCTTCTGCCGATACCCCTCGGCGAGCTCGCCGAACAACGGGCTGGTCGAAAACGCCTTCCAGTGGTTGAAGTCGCGAAACATGAATGGGGCACCGCCGATCGCCAGCGGGCCGAAGGTGCGGCCGGCAAACAGTTGCCCGGTGTAGATGATGTCGACCGTGCCGAGGGTCAGGCCCTGATTGATGTCGGTTTCCTTGCCGAGCGTCGACGCCGGAAACACTTCCACGGTGTAGCGCCCGTTGGTGCGCTTGGCGATTTCTCCCGCAGCCCACAGCGCGGTCGTGTGATACGGCTCGTTGACCTCATAGACGTGCGCAAACTTGAGCTTGGTCTGCGCGTTTGCAGTGCCGAACGCAATCAGCGACAACGCCGCCGCGAGGGTCAATTTTCTGATGTTCACCTTCATGTCTCCTCCTTGATGTAATGGTTGCCGAAACTGACGGGCGCTACATCGTTGCACCCAGCTGCCAGGGAATGAATTCGCTCTGGCCGTAGCCGAAGCGCTCGCTCTTCGTTTTTTCACCAGACGCAGTGGTAAGGATCAGCTCGAACAATCGGCCGCCGATCTCTTCGATCGTCGCTGCGCCATCGGCGATCTCGCCGCAGTTCAGATCGATGTCTTCCTGCTGCCGCTGCCACAGCTCGGTGTTGGTCGACAGCTTCAGCGACGGAGACGGTGCGCAGCCATACGCCGAACCGCGCCCAGTCGTGAAAACGATCATATTGGCGCCGCCCGCCACCTGCCCCGTGGCTGACACTGGGTCGTAGCCGGGCGTGTCCATGTAGACGAACCCTTTCGCGGTGACCGGCTGCGCGTATTCGACAACGTCAACCAGATTGGTGGTGCCGCCCTTCGCCACCGCGCCGAGCGACTTTTCAAGAATCGTCGTCAGCCCGCCTGCCTTATTGCCGGGTGATGGGTTGTTGTTCATCTCGCCGTGGTTGCGCTCGGTGTAATCCTCCCACCACTTAATGCGCGCAATCAGCTTCTCGCCGACATCGCGCGAGACGGCGCGGCGGGTCAGCAGGTGCTCGGCGCCGTAAATCTCGGGCGTCTCCGAAAGTATCGCGGTGCCGCCGTGAGCGACGAGGCGATCGACCGCGTTGCCAAGCGCAGGGTTCGCGGTGATGCCCGAGTAACCATCCGACCCTCCGCATTGCAAGCCGAGCATCAGATGGCTCGCAGGCACCGGCGTCCTGCTGACACGATTGGCTGGCGGCAACATGGACTTCACGATCGCGACGCCGCGCTCGATGGCCTTGGCGGTACCTCCGACGTCCTGCATGTTGTAGCGCGCGAGCCGGTCGCTCTCCTTCAACCCCTCGGCGCCCAGCAGCGACGTGATCTGGTTCGCTTCGCAACCGAGGCCGATAAATACTGTCGCCGCGATGTTCGGATGGCGTGCGTAACCCGCCATCGTCCGGCGCAGCACGTCCATGCTTTCGCCCATGTCCATCCCACATCCGGTGCCGTGCGTTAACGCGATCACACCGTCGATGTTCGGATAGTCAGCGAGCACTTCGGGGCGGATGTCGGTACGAAATTGGTCCGCGATCGCGCGCGATACCGTGGCCGAACAATTCACGCTCGAAATGATCGCGACGTAGTTGCGTGTGGCAACCCGTCCATCGTCGCGCACGATGCCCATGAATGTCGCCGCCGGATCGATCATCGCGGTGGGTTTCACGTCGGCGCAGAACGCGTAATCGCGCGCCGCGTCGCCCACGTTGGCACCATGCGCGGTGCCGATTCCCATGTTGTGCAAGTGAACGTGTTCGCCGGCGCGAATGTCGCGCGTCGCGAAACCGATGATCTGGTTGTAGCGGCGCACAGCCGCGCCCTTCGGGATCGCCCGCGTGGCGAGCTTGTGGCCGGGCGGCACCAGACCAATGACCGTCACCCCCTCGTTCTTTACCAGCGTGCCCGACACGAGTTGACGACGCGCGATGACGACATCATCGGCGGGGTTGAGCCTCAATACGAGCGGCACTTCCTGTAACACGTTGAACTTCTCCTACATTGCCAGCCGCGGCAGCCACAGGCTGATGATCGGCACGTACGTCACTAGGGCCAGGCTGATCAGCAACGGCACCAGCCACGGCAGGATCGCCATCGTCGTGCGCTCGATCGACAACTTAGCCACGCGCGCAAGAACATACAGCACCAGTCCCATCGGCGGGTGCAGCAGGCCGATCATCAGGTTGAGCACCATGATCAGCCCGAAGTGCACCGGGTCGATTCCGAGCTGCAGGACGATCGGCAGCAGCACCGGAACCAGGATCGTAATCGCCGCGACCGGTTCCAGGAAACAGCCTACGAACAGCATCAGGCCGTTGGCCAGCAGTAGAAACACCCACGGCTCCTGCGTGAATCCCAGCACCCAGCCCGCGATCAGTTCGGTCGTCTTGGTGACCGTCAGCATCCAGCCGAAGATCGACGCTGCGGCGACGATGAACAGCACGGTGGCCGTCGTCTCGATGGTGTCCATCGACACCTTGATCAGCATCTTCCAGTGCAGCGTGCGAAACCAGGCGATGCCGAGAAACAGCGCCCACACGCAGGCGGCAATCGCTCCTTCGGTGGCGGTGAATACACCGCTGGTCATACCGCCGATCAACAGCACCGGCGTCATGATCGGCAGCACGGCGTTGAAGCGGAAATATCGATCGGCCGCGAGTAGCAGAACGAGCCCGATGACGACCGTCCATACGGGATCGGTTCCTTGGCGTGTTGCGATCCAGATACCGATCGGAAATCCGGCGACGATCGCCAACTCGAGCAGGGCCTTGCCGATGCGCTTCCATTCAAACGCGATGTCGCCGCCCCACTTGTTCTTGTGCGCGAAGAACGCGACGGTCGACATCATCAGCAACGCCAGCACCACACCGGGCAGGATGCCCGCCAGGAACAGCGCGCCGACCGACACGTTGGCGAACATCGCATAGATCACGAACGGCAGCGAAGGCGGGATGATCGGGCCCAGCGTCGCCGACGCCGCCGTCACGCCGACCGCAAACTCGAGGTCATATCCATGGTCCTTCATCGCCTTGATCTCTATCGTTCCGAGCCCGGCGGCGTCGGCAATCGCAGTCCCCGACATGCCGGCAAAGATCATCGAGCCGACGACGTTGACGTGCCCCAGTCCGCCGCGCAGCCAGCCGACCAGCGCCAGTGCAAAGTTGTAGATGCGGTTGGTAATGCCCGCCGAATTCATCAGATTGCCGGCGAGGATGAAAAACGGCACGGCAAGCAATGGAAACGAATCGATGCCGCTGACCATGCGATGGATGACGACGAAGTCGGGCACCAGCCCCGTCGCCATCACAAAGATCAAAGACGACCCGGCCATCGCGATCGCGACCGGAATCCCGGAGCCCATCAGCGCCAGGAACAGCAGCTTGAAACCGGCCGGGCTCATGTTGCGCTCTCCGCCAACTCCGGTCTCTCGAGCACCGAGGCCTTGCGGCGCCAGTTTGCAATCGCGACATCAACCGATCGCCACGTCATCAACGCAAATCCCGCCAGCACGACGCTGTAGACCAGCCCGATCGGCAGGTTGACCACGGACATCTGCTGGCCGCCGATCCGCATCAGCAGCTGAAACGTCAGCCACGTCGCGTAGCCAAGGAAGGAAATGCGGGCGATATCGACCAGGACCGACATCACGCGCATCAACGGCGCCGGCAATATGCGGTACAAGAAATCGACTTGAATGTGATTGTTCTTGCGCACACTGATCGCCGCGCCGATGAACGTCACGCAGATCAACAAATAGCGCGCGATTTCCTCGGTCCAGGATGCCGAGTCGTTCAGCGCGTAGCGCGTGAAAAACTGCAGGAAGATCACGGCAGACAGCGCCCAGAAAAAGACGAACGCAATCCAGTCTTCGAAGCGATAAATGCGGATGTCGATCGGCGCGTCGTGGACGTCGAACTCGCCGCTGGCCGTCAGGACGTGCTCCTCTGGCGGAGGGGTCGACGTCGAAGATTCAGGCTGCGCCATTGCCATTGCCGTTTCCGGTTCGTTTGCGTGGCGTTGGCCGATCCGCGGTCCAGCTCTTCTGAAAGCGGCGCGCGGCCTCGTCCATATGACGGCGCATGGTGGCACGGGCCTTGGCGGCGTCGTGGGCTTCGATCGCGATCAACACCGCCTGGTGCTCCGCGATCGCCGCGTCCCACAGATCGGGCGTATCGAAGTGATGCTCGAGCTGCAGAAACAGCGGACCGGTGCGCTGATCCCATAGCGTGCGCACAACCAGCGCCAGCGCACTGTTGCCGCCCGCCTCCGCCATCTCCAGATGAAACCTCCGATCGTTCTCGAGCGGCATCACGTTGCGCTTGCGATCCCGGATCATGGCGCCTACCGCGGCGCGCATGCGCTTGATCTGTGCGGGGCTCGCATTCCTGGCCGCCAGCGCGGCGCATTCCGATTCAAGAAGGCGGCGCGCACTGATCAACTCAAACGGGCCCGCCTCAGCGGCGAGCCGCGCAGCTTTCGCGCGTGACCCGCCGACCCGCGCTACGTACACGCCCGAGCCCACCCGCACATCGACGTAGCCTTCGACCTCCAACGCGATCAATGCCTCGCGCACAGATGGCCGGCTGACTTTCAACATTGTCGCCAGATCGCGCTCGGGATGCAGTCGCGCGCCTGGCTTGTATTCGCCGCGCTTGATCAAGCGGGCAATTTGCTCTGCGATGCGGCGGTACAGCCGTTGCGGTTCGACAGCCTGTATCGGCATGCGGGCAATTGGACAA
>JACCSD010000352.1 GCA_013813185.1 Burkholderiaceae bacterium | reverse complement strand
CGTTCGCAGCGAGTGCGCCATCGGTGGTGATCGTGCGCTCGAAGAGCGTCCGGTCGCACGACGCGCGCGTCGCGTCTTCGAACGCCGAGACGAAGCCGTCGTAGCTCGACGCGGGCATCGTCAAGCCCGCCGCCATCGCATGGCCTCCGAAGCGGCGAACGAGGGAGGGCGCATGCTTGGTCACCAGATCGAGCGTGTCGCGCAAGTGCACGCCTTCGATCGAGCGGCCCGACCCGCGCAGCTCGCCGTCGTTGGCGCGCGCAAATGCGATCGTCGGGCGGTGGTATCTTTCCTTGATTCTCGACGCCACCAGTCCGATCACGCCCTGGTGCCAGTCCTCGTTGTAGAGGCAGATCGTGCTGCGCGTTGCAACGTCGGCGTCGTCGAGCACTGCCAACGCATCGAGCTGCATGTCGCTCTCGATATCGCGGCGGTCACGATTCAGTTGGTCGAGCTGGCGTGCAAGCTCAATGGCGCGCTCGTAACTGTCGGTGATCAGGCATTCGATGCCGACCGTCATGTCGGTCAAGCGGCCCGCTGCGTTGATGCGCGGACCGATCGCAAAACCAAGATCGCGCGCACTGGCCACCCGCGCATCCTTACCCGCGACCTGAAACAGCGCCGCAATGCCGGCGCGCAGCCGACTCTTTCGAATCCGCTGCAACCCCTGCGCGATGAGGATGCGATTGTTGCGATCGAGCCTGACCACGTCGGCCACCGTGCCCAGTGCGACTAGGTCGAGTAAATGATCGAGCCGCGGCTGTGTCGCGACGTCGAACTGGCCGCGTGTGCGTAGTTCTGCGCGCAGCGCAAGCAACACATAGAACATCACGCCGACGCCCGCCAGATGCTTGCTCGGGAACCCGCACCCGGCCTGGTTGGGATTGACGATGCAGGTCGCCGCCGGCAGCACCGCACCCGGCAAGTGATGGTCGGTGACCAGCACCGAGATGCCGAGCTCGTTGGCGCGCGCTACTCCTTCGACGCTCGCAATGCCGTTATCCACCGTGATCAGCAACTCCGGCGGTCCCTGCGATCCTTGCGCAGCCAGGTCGACGATCTCGGGCGTCAATCCGTAACCGTATTCGAAGCGGTTCGGCACCAGGTAATCGACGCGCGCGCCCATTTCGCGTAGTCCACGCACACCTACCGCGCACGCCGTGGCCCCATCGCAGTCGTAATCGGCGACGATCAGCAGCCGTGACCCGGCCTCGATCGCGTCCGCCAGCAGCGAGGCAGCGTCCTGCACGTGGGACAGCTCACCGGGCGCCGTCAGTCCATCAAGCGGCAGCCGGGTCTCGGAAATACTGGCAATGCCGCGTGCGGCGAGCGCACGCGCCAACGCGGCGGGAACGCCTTCAGCCGTCAGGCGGCGCGCAGTTGCAGCGTCGAAATCGCGAACGTGGAGCAGGGTCATTCGGTCAGCGCCTCGGCCAGGGTGCGTCGGCGCCACGCTTTGTATCGATCGAACTGGCGCATTCGAAACGTGCGCTGCGTATCACCACAAAGAATCAAATCGATCGACGCCTCAGGGTAATCGATCAAAGCTCGGTCGATCCCGGTCATCGCCTGCAGCCATGCACTCCAATCTTCACGCCGTTTCGAAGCCGAGAGATCGTCGTTTATGACGAGCGCGGTATCGGCCAGTGGCGCGCTCGCGGGCAAGCCCAGTGCGCCCGCGGCCTGCGCGGCGCCCTGCCACTCTGGCGCATCCGAATGCACTTGTGCGAATTCGATCGGCGCGAGCGCCTTCCATCGTCCGCCTCCATGCAGCCAGATGGCATTGATGGTTCGCATTCCTTTCACTTCGCGCTCGGCGTTCGCGTCGTGCGCATGCCATGCCATTTGAATGTCGTTGTGCAAGCGGTTCCAGATCTGTGCGTCCCGGCCAGTGGGCATCTCGACCGTGCCTTCGATCACCGTCGACAGCGGGCGGGCATCGATCTGCCATTCAGACTCGGACAGCAGAAAACAGTGTTCGCCGACGCCGACGAATTCACAGTCGGCAGCGGTCGCAAACTCGTTGGCGGCCGCGAGCAAGGGTCCCGATTCTTCTAAGGTGAGCCGATCGTTTCCGAGCGCTTGCACGAGCAGGTGATCGCGCGCCACTTCGATGTGAACCGGGTCAGCATGCCAGACATAAGCGGGCGCAGGCTTGCCCGCGAGCTGCGTATAGGCGTACGGCGCCGTCGGGACGGGGGCGGGCTGACCGAACAGCTTGTTGGCAAGCCAGTTTAAGTGTGCGGCACCCGTGCGGGATGAAACGCCGCGCTCGACTTCGGTCGCTTCTTCGGTCGCTCCTTCGGTCGCTCTTGCGAGCCGGGCTTTCAAATGAGAGGTGTTCAACGATTCGGTCAATGCAACAGCCAGTTCGCCGGGCAACAACGCGCCGGGCACGAGCAATGTGAAATGCATCGACTGATTTTACGGTCGGAATGCAACCATCGAAGGCTTCGCGCGGTTCCAATCCGCGCTTGGCTACAATCCGCGCGCCTTCGTTGAATCGCCTCCAGTCTGTCCCTTGAGCCTTCCGTACGAACTTCGCATCGGGTTGCGCTACACGCGCGCCGGCCGGCGTGCACGCCGTCGCAATGGGTTTATCTCTTTCATTTCCGGAATTTCGATGATTGGCATCGCACTCGGCGTGATGGCGTTGATCGTCGTTCTGTCGGTGATGAACGGCTTCATATACCAGGTGCGCGACCGCATGCTGTCGGTCGTCTCGCACGTTGAGGTGTTCGCGAATAACGCCGCGCTGCCGGATTGGCGCGGGGTCGAGCAGAGCGTTCGCCGCAATCCCGCAGTCATCGGCGCCGCTCCCTACATCAATGCGCAGGCGCTGCTGACCAACGGCGAAAGCGTGCGTGGCGCGCTGGTGCGCGGGATCGATCCCGCAGCTGAGCCGCAAGTATCCGAAATCGCGTCGCAGGTGCGCGGCGCGCAGTTGACGGAACTGATCGAAGGCGAATTCGGCGTCATTCTGGGCGGTGAGCTCGCACGCACGCTGGGTCTTCTACGCGGCGAGAAAGTCACGTTGATTGCGCCGCAAGGGCAGGTCACGCCGGCGGGAGTAGTGCCACGGCTGAAGCAATTCACTGTTATCGCCACCTTCGATTCGGGTCATTTTGAGTACGACAGCTCACTGGCGCTGATTCACATCGGTGATGCCGCGCGGTTGTTCAGGGTCGATGGACCCACCGGCGTGCGGCTCAAGCTGACCGATCTGGAGCGGGCTCCCGAGGTGGCTGGAGAAATCGCAAAGTCACTCGACCCCGGGGTTCTGGTGCGCGACTGGGGACGCCAAAACCGGAGCTACTTTGCGGCCGTTCAAATCGAGAAACGCATGATGTTCATCATCCTCGCGCTGATCGTTGCCGTGGCCGCATTCAATCTGGTGTCCACGCTGGTGATGACCGTCACCGAGAAACAGTCGGACATTGCCATTATGCGCACGCTCGGTGCCAGTCCCGGCAGTGTGATGCTGATATTCATGGTGCAAGGCGCGCTGATCGGAATTCTTGGCACACTGCTCGGCGTCGCCAGCGGCTTGCTCGTGGCGAACAACCTCGACACGATTTTTCCGGCCATCGAGCGGATCGCCGGGTTTCCGCTGATTCCAAAAGACATCTACTTCATCAGCTCGCTGCCTTCGGACCCGCGCGCGAGCGACATCGTGCCGATCGCGGCTATCTCCATGGTGCTGTCGCTGGTGGCGACGGTGTATCCGAGTTGGCGCGCGTCGCGGGTCAAGCCGGCCGAGGCGCTGCGTTATGACTGAAGCGAATCGCGCGCCTTCGCGCGCGGGCGGCGCCGTGCTCAGCGCGCGCGGCGTCGAAAAATCCTATCGCGAAGGCGGGCTCGCAGTGGACGTCCTGCGCGGCGCGGATCTCGATGTGGCGCCCGGCGAAATGGTTGCCGTCGTCGGCGCGTCGGGTTCCGGCAAGAGCACGCTGCTGCATGTGTTCGGCGGCCTCGATGCGGCTGATCGCGGACAGGTAATAATAGAGGGCCGCGACGTTGCGCAGTTAAGCGAAGTCGATCGCGGCCGTTTGCGAAACGAGCGGCTCGGGTTCATTTATCAATTTCATCATTTGTTGCCCGAATTCACTGCATTGGACAACGTTGCAATGCCGCTGACGATTCGCCGTCATCCACTAAGCGACGCCCGCGCGAGTGCCCGGGAGACGCTGGCCGCGGTAGGACTGGGCGAGCGCGTCCTGCATCATCCCGGTGAGCTGTCCGGCGGAGAGCGACAACGCACGGCGATCGCTCGTGCGATCGTGACGCGGCCGGCATGTGTGCTGGCCGATGAGCCCACCGGCAACCTCGACCGCGATACGGCGCGCGGCGTGTTCGATGTGTTCGTCAATCTTGCCCGAAGCAGTCAAACCGCGGTCGTTATCGTCACACACGATCCGGAGATGGCGTCACGCTGTGACCGGGTGCTGCGGCTGAAAGACGGCCGCCTGGCGGCGGCCTGACGCTGAGCCGAACCTACTCGCTCGAATTCAACAGTCGAGAGCGGCGGCGCGCCTGCCACGCTCGCCGCAGGTAAACACTCCATATGCCGCGCACCGTTAGGTAGCCGAGCCCCGCCAGCATCGACGCGAGCAGCAGCAGTCCCAATGCCAGTGGCGTGCCGAGGCTCATCATCCAGCGGCTCATCGCTTCCATCGACCCCAGCATGTTGGTCCACTGCCAATCGGGTAGTGCCGGCGGCTTGGCGAGGCCGCGCGCACCGAGAGTCAAGCCGCCGATCTCGTAGGCGATCAGATAAAGCGGCACGATCGTGATCGGATTTGTGTAGAGCGTGGTCACCAGCGCCAGCGGAACATTGACGCGCAGGAAAATGCACACGATGGCGGCGGCCAGCATTTGCAATGGCCCGGGAATCAAGCCGCAAAACAATCCGACGGCGACACCGCCGGCAGCAGAGCGGCGGTTCAGGTGCCAAAGCGCCGGGTGGAACAGCGTGTCCCCGAACATCGACAAACCCTTGACCTCGCGCACCTTGTCGACGTTGGGCATGAATCGGCGGAAATACTTGCGTGGCATGCACCGATTTTAGGGTGTTTGCGCGCAGCGGCGCTGCGTAGACTGATTGGATGAAGGCTCGGGTCTGAAGCGCGTTTGATGCCGTTCAGATGAGATTGGCAGC
>JACCSD010000171.1 GCA_013813185.1 Burkholderiaceae bacterium | reverse complement strand
CAGCGGCCTGAGCAAGTGCATCGAGCGCCATCTTGCGATACGTGGTCCACTTGCCGCCGACCACAGTCACAAGGTTTTGGTGCTCGATCACGATCGCGTGCTCGCGCGAGATTGCCTTGGTTGCTTGCGCCGCGCGCGGCGAGAATAGTGGCCGTAGTCCCGCAAAGGTCGCCAGCACGTCGCCAGTACACGGCGGCGATTGAAGATAGCTGCGCGCAGTGTCGAGAATGAACTCGATCTCGACCTCCGAAGCATCGGGCTCCCACGATGCGCCGTTGACGGCGATATCGGTGGTGCCGAGCATCAGCCGACTATGCCAGGGAATAGCAAACAGCACACGACCATCGACTGTTCTTGGAATCATCATGCCGGTGGTGCCGGGCAGGAACGAACCGGGTAACACGATATGAGAACCACGGCTGGTGGTAGTCAGCGCCGCTGCCGCACTGTCTGCGAGCCGCCGCAGATCGTCCGCCCAGACCCCGGTGGCGTTGAACACGACCTTCGCGTGCAATTCAAGGCGCTCTCCGGTTTGCGTATCGCGCGCAACAGTCGCGCTCACGCGGCCGCCAGTCAACTCGAGCCGATCGACTTCGACGTAGTTGATAGCCACGGCGCCGATACGCACTGCCGTGCGCATCAGTGCAATTGCAAGGCGCGCGTCGTCAAACTGCGCGTCCCAATAGGCGACGCCGCCCATCAAACCATCAGTCTTGACGCCTGGTGATTGGGCGATCGTCTCCGAGCGGGACAACCAATGCGTATCGCCGACGCCGCGCTTGCCGGCTAGCGCATCGTAGATTCCCAAGCCCACGCGCATGAACTCGCGCTCCAATGGTCGATAACATGGGACGACGAATTTAAGCGGCCTCACCAGCCCTGGGGCATTGGACAGCAGCAACGCTCTCTCCGAGAGCGCCTCGCGAACCAGCTTCACATTGCCCTGCGCCAGATAGCGCACGCCGCCATGAATCAGCTTGGTGCTGCGGCTCGATGTACCGCTTGCAAAGTCACGCGCTTCGATTAGCGCTGTGCGAAAGCCGCGCGCAGCTGCATCAAGGGCTATCCCCAGACCCGTTGCACCGCCGCCGATGACAACTACGTCCCAGACAATGGGTTCGCGCAGCTGCGCGAGTAAATGTTTGCGCTCGATCACCGCGGCAGAACTCATGCGGCCCAGTGCCGCGAGCGCTCGACCGCCCGGTGCCAGCGTGCAATGAGTTCATCACGCCGCGCCGCGTCCATTGCAGGCTCGAATCGCCGCTCGGCGCGCCATAGCTGCGCTATCTCATCGAGGTTGGCCCAAACGCCGGTCGCCAGCCCTGCGAGGTAGGCAGCGCCCAACGCCGTCGTTTCCGTCACTGCGGGCCGTACCACCGGCACGCCGCTGATGTCTGCCTGAAATTGCATCAGCAGGTCATTCTTTGCGGCGCCGCCGTCGACCCGAAGCTCGGTCAGGGGTTGGTGCGCATCGCGCTGCATCGCGGCTAGTACGTCGGCCGACTGGAATGCAATCGATTGCAGCGCCGCGCGCGCGATGTGCGCTCTGGTCGTGCCGCGCGTCAGCCCAACAATGGTCCCGCGCGCATCGGGATCCCAATGCGGCGCTCCCAATCCGACAAAGCCGGGCACGAGGACCACATCGCCGTCGTCCTCGACCTGCCGTGCCAGCGCTTCCACGTCATCGGAACGCGCGATCAGGCCGAGCCCGTCACGCAGCCACTGCACCACAGCGCCCGCTACGAAGACGCTGCCTTCGAGCATGTACGAAATGCTTTCTGGTTGCGCAAGCTTCCATCCCGCCGTCGCCAGCAATCGGTTGTTCGACGCCTGCGGCCGCGCGCCGACATTCATCAACATGAAAGCGCCGGTGCCGATGGTATTTTTCGCCATGCCCTTGCTGAAGCACGCCTGGCCGAACGTGGCGGCCTGTTGATCGCCGGCGTTTCCGGCAATCGAAATCGGTTCACCAAAAAGCGCCGGCAGCGTCGTGCCCATCACTTCACTCGACGCACTAACGCGCGGCAGCAACCCGCGCGGAACGTTGAACAGTTCGAGCAGTTCGTCGCTCCATTCGAGCGAATGAAGATCCAGTAGCAACGTGCGCGACGCGTTGCTGACGTCGGTGACATGCTCGGCGCCGCCGGTGAGGTTCCAGATCAGCCACGTATCGATCGTGCCGAACGCCAAGTCGCCGCGGGTGGCGCGTGCGCGTGCGCCGGGCACGTGGTCGAGAAGCCATGCGACCTTGGTCGCTGAAAAGTACGGATCCAGCAGCAGCCCCGTTTTCTCGGTGACGCGGGATTCGACGCCGCGCTCGCGCAGCGCTCGGCATTGCTCGGCCGTGCGGCGATCTTGCCAAACGATCGCGTTCGCGATCGGGGTGCCGGTGGCGCGATCCCAGATCACCGTCGTTTCGCGCTGGTTGGTCACGCCGATCGCGGCGACGTCGCGCGCGCTCGCGCCGGCCTGACGCAATGCAGATTGCGCGCATTGCAGCTGAGTCGACCAGATTTCACCCGCATCGTGCTCAACCCACCCCGGTTGCGGAAAAATCTGCCGGAACTCCTGCTGCGCGCTGGCGATGATCCGCCCGCGCCGATCGAACACGATCGCACGCGAGCTTGTCGTCCCCTGATCGAGCGCAAGTACGAACTTGGCCATGCTGCGACCAGCATAGACGAACGACCACAGCGAAGGCAGACTTCGCCCACCACCTTCCAGGAGCGATTCGATGCAGCGTGTTTCGATGTGGCGTTTTATTGCGGCGGCGCTATTCGCGTTCGCTTCCGCGGCTTCGACATTGGCGCAAGCCCAAAGCTGGCCGTCGAAGCCGGTGCGCATGATCGTGCCGTTTCCGCCCGGAGGCACGACCGACATCGTTGCGCGCTCGCTCGGCGCCGAGCTGCAGAAGATGTGGGGGCAACCTGTCGTGGTCGAAAATCGCGCCGGTGCAGGCGGCAACGTCGGTGCAGACGCCGTGGCGAAGAGTGCGAACGATGGTTACACACTGCTGATGGGCACCGTCGGCACGCACTCGATCAATGCAGCGCTCTTTGCGCACAGCGGCAACAAGATGCCGTTCGACCCGGTCAAGGATTTCGTGCCGATCACGCTCGCTGCGGGCGTGCCAAACGTGATGGTGATCCATCCGAACGTGCCGGCCAGCAGCGTCAACGAATTCATCGCGTACGCCAAAGCCAACCCGGGCAAGTTGAACATGGCGTCGAGCGGCAACGGCACCTCGATTCATCTGACCGGCGAATTGTTCAAGACGGTGACGGGGACGTACATGGTGCATCTGCCGTACCGCGGCTCGGCCCCGGCGATGAGCGATCTGCTTGCTGGCAATACGAACGTGATGTTCGACAACCTTCCTTCAGCGCTGCCGCACATCAAGAGCGGCCGCTTGAAAGCGCTCGCAGTCACGTCGCGTGTTCGCTCGCCCGCACTGCCCGACACGCCGACGATCGAAGAGGCGGCCAACCTGAAAGGCTTTGACGCGAGCTCGTGGTTTGGTTTGTTTGCGCCAGCCGGCACCTCGCGCGCGATCGTCGACAAGATCCAGGCCGACGTCGCGAAAGCGCTCGCCGTTCCCGAGGTGCGCGAGCGTTTCGTGTCGCAGGGGGCGCAACCCGGCGGTACGACGCCCGATCAGTTCGCAGCATTCATTCGCGGCGAAACCGACAAGTGGGCGAAGGTCGTCAAGACTTCGAACGCGAAGGTCGATTAGCCGCGGTTAGCGCTGCACGAATGAAGGTCGCCGATACTTTCGCACGCGACCATCTGCCGCCACAAAGCGAGTGGCCCGAGTTCGTGTTCGACCGCCCTGAGTACCGGTATCCGCCGCACATCAATTGCGTAACCGAACTGCTCGACCGGCAGGTCGATGCGGGCAATGGCGTGCGCCCTGCGCTCACCGCGCTGATCGATGGACAGCCGGTGTCGTGTACCTACGCGCAACTGCAAGCGCAGGTCAATCGCATCGCGCGTGTGCTGATCGAGGATCTGAAATTGGTTCCGGGCAATCGCGTCCTGCTGCGCGCACCCAACACGCCCATACTCGCTGCGTGCTGGCTCGCTGTCGTCAAAGCCGGGCTGATTGCGGTCGGCTCGATGCCGCTGCTGCGCGCGCGCGAACTGAAGCAGATGATCGACAAGGCTCGGGTGTGCGCGGCGCTATGCGACGCCCGGCTCAAACATGACCTGGAAGCGACGCTCGATCCAGGAAACGAACACTACGCGCCCGATCTGAAGCAGGTCGTTTACTTCAACGATTCCGCCGCCGATGCGCTCGAAGCACGCGCCGCT
Organism: Burkholderiaceae bacterium; assembly: GCA_013813185.1. GTDB lineage: Bacteria > Pseudomonadota > Gammaproteobacteria > Burkholderiales > Burkholderiaceae_F > JACCZX01. The sequence goes on along the minus strand of JACCSD010000171.1, from coordinate 18,703 downwards.
CGCAAGCCGATTCACTTCGCTGCGCACTCGAGTCACCGCGACGATGTCTGCCTGATCGCATTCACTTCCGGCACGACGGGGCAGCCGAAAGGCACGATGCATTTTCATCGCGACATTCTGGTCATGGCCGATGCGTTCACGACGCACGTCTTGAAACCGACGCGCAGCGATGTTTTTTGTGGCACACCGCCACTGGCGTTCACGTTCGGGCTGGGCGGGCTGCTGGCAATGCCCCTGCGCTTCGGCGCGTCGACAGTGTTGATCGAGAAGCCAACTCCTGAAACGCTGCTCGCGGCGATCGCAGCAGCCCGCGCGACGGTTTGCTTCACCGCGCCGACGATGTACCGCCAGATGGCGTTGCTGCTGAACGATCCGGCGCGCGAGGTCGATATCAGCAGCCTGAGGAAGACGGTATCCGCCGGCGAGGCGCTGCCGGATGCGACGCGCCGCCTATGGAAGCAAGCAACCGGCATCGAAATGATCGACGGCATCGGTGCGACCGAGATGATTCACATCTTCATCGCCGCGGCCGGCGCCGATGTTCGGGTCGGCGCAATCGGCAAGGTGGTACCCGGCTATCGCGCGGTCGTCGTCGACGATGCAATGACCGAACTACCGCGCGGCACCGCGGGCAAGCTGGCAGTCAAAGGTCCCACCGGCTGTCGCTATCTCGACGACGAGCGCCAGCGCAACTACGTGCGCGACGGCTGGAATCTGACCGGCGATACGTTCGTGCAGGATGACGACGGCTACTTTCGCTATCAGGCGCGCTCTGACGACATGATCGTGACCTCCGGGTACAACGTCGCCGGGCCCGAGGTCGAAGGTGCGCTGCTGTTGCACCCGGCCGTTGCCGAATGCGGCGTCGTCGGCATCGCAGACGACGAGCGCGGCCAGCGCGTTGCCGCTTACATCGTGCTAAAGCAAGGTCACTCGCGCAGCGTTGCTCTTTGCGCGGAACTGCAAGCGTTCGTCAAGCAGACGATCGCACCCTACAAGTACCCGCGCACGGTAGAGTTTGTCGACGCATTGCCGCGGACCGAGACGGGCAAGCTGCAGCGCTTTCGGCTGCGCGAACTCGCCGGCCGATAGGCACGGCGGCGGGTTGCGGTTACTGCGCGACTTTCCGAGCCTTCCTTGGTCCGGCAGAGGTTCCATGTGCTTGCCCCGCGCTCTGTGCCGGCCGAGGTCGTGAACTCAGTTGCACGGCATCGCATTGCGTCCGCTTCGCAACGCCCGTAGTAAAGTGCGCGCCTTTCAAGGAGCCTGCATGGCGACGAACACTCTGAGGTATTCAGCGCGGCCGGCCGGCAAACCTCGCAAACCGCAGCTACATATCTCCATCCTTAAGGAGTCGCAATGAAGTTGCAAGGCAAGACGGCCATCGTCACAGGCGCGGCGAGCGGCATCGGTAGGGAGATTGCCCTTGAATTCGCGCGCGCGGGCGCGAATGTCGCGATTGCCGATCTGAATCTGACCGCCGCAAACGCAGCGGCTGCCGAGATGGTGGCATCGGGCCACCAGGCGCTCGGCGTTGCGATGGACGTTGCCGACGAGGAAGCGGTCGACAGTGGTGTGAAAGCGGTCGTTGGCAAGTTCGGCGGTATCGACATTCTCGTGAGCAATGCCGGCATCCAGATCGTGCATCCCGTCGAGGAGTTCACATATTCTGAGTGGAAGAAGATGATCGCGATTCACCTGGACGGGGCGTTTCTGACCACCCGCGCCTGCCTGCCTCATATGTACGAGTCCGGTCGAGGCGGCTCGATCATCTACATGGGTTCCGTGCATTCGAAGGAGGCTTCGCCGCTCAAGGCGCCGTATGTGACCGCCAAGCATGGCCTGATCGGGCTGGCGAAGGCGGTCGCGAAAGAGGGCGCGCAGCACGGCGTGCGCGCAAACGTCATCTGCCCTGGCTTTGTTCGCACACCGTTGGTAGACAAGCAGATCCCGGAGCAGGCGAAGACACTTGGAATCTCGGAGGATGATGTCATCAAGAACGTAATGTTGAAGCAGACCGTCGACGGCGAGTTCACCACGGTGGCCGACGTGGCGGCCGTGGCGCTCTTCTTCGCTGCATTCCCGACCAACGCGCTGACCGGTCAGTCTCTTGTCGTCAGCCACGGATGGTTCATGCAGTGATCCCGACGGCCGAGAAGCGCGGGTGGAATAGCAACTCGCGCGGAGGGGCGCGCGACTCGAAATGAATCCTTCGCTGACCGAAATGTTTCGGCGACTGCTGAGTGCGGCCGAACAGACGCGTGCTGCAAAAAGCGTCGAAGTGTTCGGCTGGCTGATTTTCGTCGAGTCGGTGATCCTGATGCTGGCGCCGAACTTTGCGGCCGAGTTGCTGCACCTGCCGGCCCTCGTACCGCAAGGCGCCAACTACCTGAGGCTCGTCGCGTTGCTCGTCGGCGGCGTCGGCATGCTTTATATCGTGAGCGGGCGCCTCAACGCCGAAGGATTTGTCTTCGCCTCGTTGCTCGACCGCCCGCTGGTCCCGCCGGTCATGGCGGTGCTCTGGTACCTGGGCATCGTCCCTGGGCCGCTCGCACTGCTCTTTGCCGTGCAGGATTTTGGAAGTTTCCTCTGGACTTTATCTGCATGGCGGGCCGAGTCGCGCAAGCCGCAATCGATGCCGGTCTAAGAGACGTCGCCATTGAGTTCACGGCAGCGAGCCCACACCCGGCACGCGTGTAAGCCACGTCTGGAAACGCAAGAGCTGACTATCGATGTCGCATCCGAGCCGCCGGAAGTCGCTCTGGGGCGCGGAACTGCGACAGACGTTCGTTAGGCTCAGCAACTCTTCATTGCGGGTCTTCGATTGAATGTCCGTTGCAAACGCCGCGGCGTGCATCACTGCTGAGGTAATCGCTCGCCTGAATCGCCCGACAGAACATGCGACAGGTTTACCGCGCGAGGTGTACACAAGCGCCGATTTTTACGAACTTGAACGCGACCGCGTCCTGGCAGAGACATGGTTTTGCGTCGGAATCGCGGCAGACATTCCGAATGCGGGCGATTTGCGGCCCTACGACTTCGCTGGCGTACCGTTGCTGCTGTTGCGCGATAAAACCGGTGCGATTCGTGCGTTTCACAACGTCTGCAGCCACCGCGGAGTTCAACTGGTCGCCGAGCCGCGCAACACGCGCGGCGGTATCACCTGCCCCTATCACGCGTGGACATACGATCTCGACGGGCGGCTACTGCGCCGTCCGCGCTTCTGTGGCGAGGCCCATTGTCCCGACGATAAGTTCGATCCGCTTGCGTTGGGATTGAAGCCGGTTCGCTGCGAACTCTGGCATCAGCTGATCTTCGTCAATCTCAGCGGCGATGCGCCGCGATTGACTGATTACGTCCGTCCGCTGGCCGAGCGCTGGGCGAACCGCGACTTCACGCTCTTGCGCCACGGTGGCGGGCTGAAGTTCGAGATTCGCGCGAACTGGAAGCTCGTTATCGAAAATTATTGCGAGCGCTATCACCTACCGTCGGTCCACCCGGCATTGAATCGCTATTCGGGAATCGATCACTCGTTTCAGATCATCGGTGAGGGTTTGTATTCGGGCGTCGGCAGCTCGAGCTATGCGCCGCCGCTGGTCGGCGACTTGCCGCTGCCGGGATTCCCGGGCGTTGCTGAAGACCAGAAGCGGATCGCCGAGTTCGTCTCGCTGTTTCCGAACGTGATGCTCGGATGTTTATACGATCACTTCTATGCGTTCATCCTGCAGCCGGTCAGCAGCGGCCACACGCTCGAGCGCTTCGAATTTTTCTATGTCGGCGACGAAGCGATGCAGCCGCAATACGCCGCCGCACGACAGGACTGCATCGACCGCCGGCACGTGATCAACGGGGAGGACGTCGCGATCGTCGAGCGGTTGCAGATCGGCCGGCGCTCGCCGGCGATGATGGGCGGCGTTTTCTCCGCTGCGCTTGAAGACACCACACACAATTTCCAGAAGACGTTTCTGATGCGACTGCAGGCAGCGGGTGCAGTGGCCTAGCTTTCTCGTAACATCGGGCGATGCCCGTCAGCAAGGCCACTCGCGCAAAAAAGCCGGCGCGATCACCGTCGAACGAAATCACGCGCGGACCCGTGGTGCCGCCGTACCGCGTTGGCTTCCTGCTATTCCCCGAGTTTCCGATGTTGGCGTTTGCGGCGGCAATTGAGCCGTTGCGCGCGGCCAATCGGTTGACCGGCAAGCAACTGTTCGACTGGCGACTATTCACACGCGACGGCGATACGGTGCGGGCGAGCAACGGCATCCAGGTCGCAACCGATGGCGCCATCAACGAGGAAGGCAAGCTCGACATGCTTCTCGCGTGTGCTGGAACGCGCGATGCAGGTGCCGACGATGCGGCGGTCGCCAAGTGGTTACGCGCGCTGGCGCGCAACGGCACGACATTGGGCGGCATTAGTCTTGGCGCGTATGTTTTGGCGTATGCGGGATTGCTCGACGGCCGGCGCTGCGCCTTGCATTGGGAAAGTCTGGCTGCGTTTTCAGAGCGCTTTCCGCGAGTTCGCACCACAACCGACATTTTCGTCATCGACGGCAATCGCCGCACATGCGCGGGTGGCACCGCGGCGCTCGACATGATGTTGCAGGTGATCACCGAACGCGATGGTCGAGCGCTCGCCAACGATGTGTCGGAGCAATTCATTCATCCACGCATCCGCGGCACGCAGGATGCGCAGAAAATGGCGATCCAGAGCCGGCTCGGCGTGGCGAACAAGAAACTGATTGCCGCCATCGGCATGATGGAAGACGCGCAAGACGAGCCGCGACCGGTGCATGAAATCGCAGCGAACGTCGAACTGTCGGCACGCCAGCTCGAGCGCTTGTTCGCCAAGTATTTGCGCGCCAGCCCGAGCCATTACTACCTGAAGCTGCGGCTCGATCGAGCGCGCCAAATGCTGCTGCAGACGACCAAGCCCATTCTCGACGTAGCGGTTGCGTGCGGCTTCGCGTCAGCATCGCATTTTTCCCGCTGTTACCGCGCGGCGTACGAGCACAAGCCGAGCGACGAACGTGCGGCCGCGCTCGCGGAGCGTCCATCGCGCGGACCGACGAGCCGGGCGGCGCGATCACAATGAAGTGGCATATCAGCGGCAGCTGTCTCTGCGGCGCTGTGCTTTTTGAAGTCAGCGCGCCCTTGCGCGACGTCGTACTGTGCCATTGCGCGATGTGCCGCAAGACGCACGGCCATATCGGCGCCTACACCAATGCGCCGAAAGCTTCACTGCATCTCAGTGAAACGCGCGGGCTCAAGTGGTACAGCTCGTCACCCTTGGCGCGGCGCGGCTTTTGCGGCGAGTGCGGGGCGAGCCTTTTCTGGGAGCGCTCAGCGGGTGAGTCGATTTCGATCGCCGCCGGCGCGCTCGAGCCGCCGACAGGACTCGCCACGACGTTGCAGATATTCGTCGACAGCGCAGGCGACTACTACTCCGTCGATCCTCGCATTCCGCAGCGGAAGGACTGACCGCTTACAGCTTTTCGGCGTAGTCCTTCTGCACCTGCTTGAGGCGCTCGTGTGAGCCCAGGAATGCGTGCTTCGACATATCCGGCGAGTACTTGCTTGCCGGCGGCCGCTTGCCAACCGCTTCAGCGAGCGCACGGATGTGATGCGGCCCGGCGCCACAGCACACGCCCAGATAACGAATGTCGAGTTCCATCGCTTGGCGGCCGAACTCGGCCAATTCAAAGCGATTGCACGTGAACGGGTCGAGCGCGACCGGAAACGGCCGGCCGTTCTCATCCCCACTCCACTCGGCATCGCGCAGTGATTGGAACGAAGGTTGATGCGGCTTCGTGCGGAATGGAACCGGCAACGCAGCCATGTGCGTCTTAACTACTGCACGGATCTGCTTTAACAGCGGCATCATCGTGGTCGGCCCGCGAATGCAGTTCAGGCCTACGACTTCTGCCCCAGCATCTGCGAGGCGCTTACAAGCATCGGCCGCGGTCCACCCTTCACGCGTGTTCTCCTCCTGATGCATCGCCAAAGTCATCACTGCGGCCATCTTCGCTTTCTTGATTTCTTCGAGCGCAATCAGCGCCTCCTGCGCGTACGAAAACGTTTCACCGATAATGAAATCGGCACCCGCGTCGGCGGCCCAGCCGATCTGTTCGGCAAACATCGAACGCACAGCCTGGTGGGACTTGACATCGGACGGGTCGTAGACGTTGGTGTTGCAGATATTTCCGGCGAACAGCGCGCCGCTTTCGAGCGCAACTTCCTTTGCCAGCTCAAGCGCCCTGCGGTTGATCGGCTCGAGATCTTTCTCGCGACCGATGACTCGCAGTTTTTCGCGGTGCGCGTAGTAGGTCAGCGCTTCGACGACGTCGGAGCCGGCGTGCACGAAGTCGCGATGCAACTGGGTCACGGCTTCCGGATGCTCGAGCACGACTTCCGGTACGAACGCGCCCGCTTGCAGGTAACCGCGCCGCTCGAGCTCGAACACATAGCCCTCGGCACAGATCACCGGCCCTTTTTCGAGTCGCTGCATCAAGGTCAAGCCACGCGGTTTGGTTGCGTTCATACGGGCGCTCTCGGTAGAAAAGTCGACTGCAAGGTGCGGGCGAATATCTCATCTTCGACAAACGGCAACCAGCCGCGATGCGACGTTAATTGTTGCCTGCACGACATCGACGAGCCGCCGAATATTGAGGCTCGGCAATGTCCGCAACGGACAGGCGGGCGTCGCATTTGGAACACTTGCGACGGGAGCGGCTGACTTATGCTGTGATGCTGCAGCAGATCAGGCAGCGCAAGGGGGATGGTTGGAAACACTGACTTTCATCCTGAACAATCTCGGTGCCATCGGTCAGCGCACGATCGAGCACGTGTCGATCGTCGGTGTCGCCGTTAGCCTCGCGATCCTCACCGGCGTTCCGATCGGGATTGCGATCACGCAAAACAAGCGCGCGGCGGACATCGTGCTGTACATCGCCGCGATGATCATGACGATCCCGTCGATCGCGCTGTTCGGGCTGATGATCCCGATACTCTCGCAGATCGGCCAGGGGATCGGTTACCTGCCCGCCGTCATCGCCGTGCTGCTGTATTCGCAGCTTCCGATCATCCGCAACACGTACACCGCGATCACCAACGTCGACCCTGCGTTGCGCGAAGCAGCTCGCGGGATGGGAATGTCGCCGATGCAACGGCTAGGCCAAGTCGAGCTGCCGATCGCGGTTCCGGTCATCATGGCCGGCGTTCGCATCGCGGTGGTCATCAACATCGGCATCACCGCGATCGCCACCTACATCGGCGCGGGGGGCCTGGGTGCATTCATCAGCCGCGGCATTTCGCAGACGGATCCGCGCCAGCTGATCACCGGGGCGCTGGCCGTCAGCCTGCTCGCGATATTCGCGGATTATTTTCTGCTTTGGGTCCAGCACCGGCTGACGCCGAAAGGTCTGCGCCTGGCGCCGGCCCGCATCGCCCGAGCCACCTGAAGAAAGAGTCGGAATGATCAAACTCGACAATGTGACCAAGGCGTTCGAGACCGCGGCGGGCGCCGCCCTCGCGGCCGACCGCGTCAGCTTCGAGGTGGCCGAAGGAGAAATTTGCGTGCTGCTCGGCCCATCGGGCTGCGGCAAGACGACGACGCTGAAGATGGTCAACCGCCTGGTTCAGCCGACGTCGGGCAAGATTTATATCAACGGCAAGGACACCGACGCGTACGACCCGGTCGAACTACGGCGCACGATCGGCTACGTGATTCAGCAGATCGGTTTGTTCCCCAACATGACGGTCGAAGAGAACATCTGCGTCGTGCCGAAGCTGCTCGGCTGGGATATGAACAAGGCGCGTGCACGTGCTGCCGAACTATTGGCGACCATTAACCTCGAGCCGGCAATTTTTCTGAAGCGTTATCCGAAGGAGTTGTCGGGCGGCCAGCAGCAACGCGTCGGCGTCGCGCGGGCGCTTGCCGCCGATCCGCCCGTACTGCTGATGGATGAACCGTTCGGCGCCATCGATCCAATCAATCGCGAAGTCATCCAGGACGAGTTTCTGAAGATTCATCGACGTTTGAAGAAGACCGTGATGTTCGTTAGCCACGATATCGACGAAGCCGTCAAGATGGCGGACAAGGTCGCGATCTTCCGCATGGGCAAGCTCGAACAGTTCGACAGCCCGGACAACATCCTGGCGCACCCGATCAACGAATTCATTGCTGACTTCGTCGGTTCCGACCGGACGCTAAAACGGCTTCGCTTGGTGAGAGTTCTAGAAGCGATTGATCCGGCCGCCCCAAAAGTGCTGGCCGGGGAACGCCTTGAGCACGCCGCCGCGCTGATGAACGAGCACCAGAACGAGTACATCGTGATGGTCGATGGCGAAGGTCGGCCGCAAGGCTACGTGGGCCGCGAAGTCTGCAAGGGTCAGGCGGGCACGGCCGCGGAATTCGGTGCGCGGTTGCCCGCAACAGTCGGCCTGGATGACGACTTGCGCACCGCCGTGTCGATGATGTTCATGTACGACGTCCCGTGGCTGACGTGCGTCGACGAGAACGGTCTTTATGCCGGAGTCGTCACGCAGCGCGGCATCACGCGCTTGTTGGGCGATACATACCGCGACGACGTGTCGAAGAGAGCGGCGTAACTGATGCAGGCTGCGTTCACCCGCAGGGCCGTCATCGTGATCTCGCTGATCGCGACGTTTGCGCTCGGCGTGCTTGCGCAGCGCAGTGGGCTGTTCGACCAGATTGCGAAGTATCGGTCGGACATCATCTTCCTCTCGCAGCAGCACATGAAGCTGGTTGCGATTTCGGGGGGGTTGGCAATCTTGATTGGTGTGCCGTTCGGCCTGTGGCTTAGCCGGCCGGGCATGCGCAGGTTTGCCGAGTCGATGATGCAGGGGCTGAACATCGGCAGCACCATTCCCACGCTGGCGGTCCTCGCTCTCGCGATGAGCCTGCTTGGCATCGGCACCATGCCCGCGATCTTCGCGTTATGGGTCGCGTCGCTGCTGCCTATCGTGCGCAACACCTACGCCGGAATGCTTGGAGTTCCGGCCTATCTAGTCGAGGCGTCGACTGGGATGGGAATGCGCCCGATGCAAATCCTGACCGGCGTAGAGTTGCCCAATGCACTGTTTGTCACCTTCGCCGGCATCCGCACGGCGCTCGCTATCAATGTGGGCACGGCGCCGCTCGCTTTCCTTATCGGCGGAGGTGGCCTGGGAGAACTGATTTTTACCGGCATCGACTTGAATGAGCCTGGAATGATGCTCGCCGGCGCCATCCCAACGGCGCTGTTGGCGGTGATTGTGGATTTCGCGGTGGGCGCTATTTCGTACTTTGTAGTTCCGCGTGGTGTAAACCCGTTGCGTTAAGAGACGTTGCTCTTACTTCGCAATCGGGTTGAATAATCAAGGAGGCAGCAAATGAAGATGACTCGGGCACTTTCGATTCTGACGACAGGCATTGCGCTGAGCGTGGCGTCTGCGGCCGTCATGGCACAGAACATCGTCGTCGGCGGCAAGAACTTTACTGAGCAGCAGATCATGGCGGCGATGACCGCCCAGTTGCTCAAGGCCAAGGGATTCAACGTCGACGTGAAGGCGGGTATGGGCAGTGCAGTCCTGCGCCAGGCGCAGGAAAGCGGCCAGATCGACGTCTACTGGGAATACACAGGCACGTCGCTGATCACGTACAACAAATTTACCGAGAAACTATCCCCGGCCGATAACTACAAGAAGGTGAAGGAGCTCGATGCTGCCAAGGGCCTCGTGTGGCTCAACCCATCGAAAGCCAACAACACGTATTCGCTGGCGATGAATGCGGATGACGCCAAGAAACACGGCATCGTCACCATCAGCGACCTCGCCAACAAGGTCAAGGGCGGCACCAAGCTCAACCTTGCCAGCAACGCCGAGTTCTACGCGCGGCCCGACGGCCTGAAGCCGCTCGAGCAAATGTACGGCTTCGAATTCGCGCGCGACAACGTCAAGCGCATGGACACCGGCCTCGTCTACCAGGCGCTGAAAGAAAAGCAGGTCGACGTGGGCCTGGTGTTCGCCACCGACGGCCGCGTTCCGGCGTTCAACTTCGTCGTGTTGAAGGACGACAAGGGCTATTTCCCGGCTTATGCGATGACGCCCGTGGTCAGGAAGCAGACCCTGGATGCCAATCCGAAGCTCGCGGATATCCTGAACGCGCTGTCTGCCAAGCTCGACGACGCAACGATGTCACGCCTTAACGCGAGCGTGGACGTCGAGAAGAAAACGGTTGAAGACGTCGCGCAGACCTTTCTGAAGAAGGAAGGGTTGATCTAGTTGTTCAGGGGCGCAGGAAGCTTTGGCTTCCTGCGACGGCGTTTTGTAAAGCGAACGCCCCGCGCACGATGAATGTCGCCGTTGCACAGATCGAATCGATTCTCGGGGACCTTAACGCGAATTTGCGCAAGCATCTGGAGTTGATCGACGCCGCACGTGCTAGCGGCGTCGATGTCCTGCTCTTCCCCGAAATGTCGTTGACCGGGCATAGTGCCGGCCCCGACACGCTGCGGCTCGCAATCAATCGGAAACACCGCTTCGTTACCCAGATTGCGCGCGCCACGGGCGGGATGTGCACGGTGTTCGGCATCATCGAGGAAGCCGCCGCCGCGCAGTTCTACAACTCGGCCATCGCGGTGCGCGACGGGAAAGTCATCTTCGTGCACCGAAAAATAAACCTCGCCACTTACGGCAAGCTCGAAGATGGCAAGCACTTCGCGGCCGGCAGTCACGTCGAGACGTTCGACGTTGCACCTGGGTGGCGCGTCAGCATTCTGATCTGTGCGGACACGTGGAATCCGGCGCTCGTGCATCTCGCTGCCCTGCAGGGCGCAACGCTACTGTTGGCACCGATCAGCTCGGCAGTCGAGGCCGTGGGAGCCAATTTCGACAACCCACGCGGATGGGATACCAATCTGCGCTTCTACGCGCTGACCTATGGGATGCCGGTGATGATGGCCAATCGAATCGGTAGCGAAGGCGACCTGACGTTCTGGGGCGGGTCTCGAATTCTCGATCCGTTTGGCCGGCTAGTCGCCGGCGAGACGGGCAACGGCCAACAGCTGGTGCGCGCGCAGCTCGATTTCGAAAACGTTCGCCGCTCTCGTTATCAGTTGCCGACAGTGCGTGACTCGAACCTGCCGCTCGTACGGCGCGAGCTCGAGCGCTTGATGCGAGCCGCCGCTATCCCACGATGACGGCCGCCACATCCGCACGTGAGCGAACGACTGCACCATTTGCCGACGTTGCCGCGTTCGCGCGTGGCCTGTCGTACGCTGATTTGCCGTCAGATGTCGTCGCACAAGCGCAGCGGTGTTTGCTCGACCTGGTCGGTGTCGCGACCGCCGGGTCACGCACACCCGCGGCGGCGATTGTCAACGCGTACGCGTCAACCCAACTTGCCGGCCGTGATCGCTCGGCGCGAATTCTGTTCGACGGTCGCCGTGCCGGGCTCGCGGGTGCCGCATTTGCAGGTGCAACAACAATCGATGCCTTCGATGCGCATGACGGCCACGTTCTGACCAAGGGACACGCGGGGGTCGCCCTGCTGCCAGCGCTGCTGGCGTATCTCAACGGTGGTGTCGCCTCACCATCGCGCAGCAATGGACGCGAATTTCTGACGTGCATGGTTATCGGCTACGAAATCGCGACGCGGGCCGGCATGGCGCTGCATGCGACAGTGTCCGACTACCACTGCTCGGGCGCCTGGAACGCGCTTGCATGCGCCGCGTTGGGCGGTCGCTGGCTTGAATTCGACGATGAACGCATGCGTCACGCACTGGGAATTGCCGAATACCTGGGACCGCGCGGCCAGATTCTGCGCGTCTGCGCCACTCCGACCATGCTCAAAGACGGCTCCGGGTGGGGTGCGCAGGTGGGCGTGAGCGCCGCGCTGCTCGCGAGCGACGGTTTCACCGGCGCACCTGCGCTTACTGTCGAGCGCGACGACGCCAGCGAGTTCTGGGGCGATCTCGGGTCGCGTTGGCGAATTCGCGAGCAGTATTTCAAGGCCTACCCGGTGTGCCGGTGGGCACAGCCGGCGACCGAAGCGGCGCTGACGCTGAAGCGTTTGCACGACTTTGACGAGGCTGACGTCGTCGCCGTCAGCATTGAGAGTTTTCGTGAGGCGATCGACCTGGGTTCGCAGTGCGCGGCTCCGCTGACGACCGACGAGGCTCAGTACAGCCTCCCTTACGCGGTCGCGGCGGCGCTGGTGTACGGACGGATTGGTGCCGCCGACGTGGAAGCGGCAGCGCTGCGCGATCCGCGCATCAAGCGCCTGCTCGGAATGATGACGCTGACCAACGACGCCGAGTTCTCGCGCCGTTTCCCGGCCGAGCGTTGGGCCCGCGTTCGCATCACGCTGCGCGACGGCCGTGCGCTGGTCTCGGAGCCTGCGCGGGCGCGCGGCAACCCCGAGAATCCGCTCGCTGATGACGAGCTGCGCGCTAAGTATCGCGAGCTGGCGGAACCGGTGCTGGGAGCGCAGCGCGCAGCGCATATCGAAGCGCTGGTCAACTCACTCGCCATCGACAATGCAGCACTGTCCGCACTGGCCGAAGAACTCCTGAGCTCGCCTGCAAATTCTGTCGCTCCCGCGCAGCAGCGCTCTTGACGTGAAGCGCTCACTCGTAAAGCACAATCCGCAGTACGCAGACCGACTAAGTCGGCAGCTCGCGCGTCTGAGTGATGCGAGTGGCCCGGATGACATGAATCTGCCCGGATGGCACTTGCATCCACTCAAAGGAAATCGGGCCGGCTCTTGGGCGGTTTCATTGAGCGGGAATTGGCGCCTGACCTTCAGATTCGACGGGACCGATGCGGTTGCGGTCAACTATGAGGACTATCACTAGGAAAGATCATGATGCATAACCCTCCCCACCCCGGCTTGACTCTGCGCGACGACGTGTTGCCGGCGTTGAACGTGGGCGTTACTGAGGCGGCAAATCAACTCGGCGTAACGCGGCAGGCTTTTTCGGCGGTGCTCAACGGACACTCGGGCATCTCGCCGGAAATGGCGTTGCGATTGGAGGCGTGGCTCGGCATCAAGCGGGGCGGCCGGGCCGACTTATGGCTCGCGCAGCAAGCCGCGTTCGACCTCTGGCAGACACGTCAGACGAAAAAGCGTGCGCTTAAGGTAGTTGAAAGAGCCAGCACCCTCGTGCGATAGCCAACATCACCCCTTGACCAGGAACCCGCCATGGCTCAGTTGATCGTTCGCGATCTGGAGGACGAGCGCCATGGCCGAAGCATGGAAGAAGAGGTTCGTGACATCCTGCGTAACGCGGTGAAGCAACAAAATCGACTTTTGCCAGGGCTCACGCATCGCCGCCCGCTTCGCGAGAACGGCCTGACTGCTGCCGCCATCTGATGCGCGATTTTCTTCTTGCCGAGCAAGACCGCGCGTTCCGTGCCGAGGTGCGCGATGTCCTGCGTCGCGAGCTTCTGCCGCGGGCCTCAGCCATCGAAGACGGCGACGACTGGGACGCGATCAAGGCGGTCGTCCGTGCGCTCGGCGAAGCCGGCTACCTGAAACTCATGTTCGCGGATCTGTACCGCGGCGCGCTGGCGAAGCCCGGACTCACTCACGCAACGCTCCTATCGGAGGAAGCGGCGTACATCAACTACGCGTTCGAAACGACGATTGCGACGGCGTTGAGTTGCGCTTATCCGTTGCACCGTCACGCGACGGCGCCGATCCGCGAGCACTATTTGCCGGATATCGTCGAAGGACGGATGGTCGGCGCGATCTGCGTCACCGAGCCGGACGCCGGCTCGGACACTTCGCGTATGCAAACCAAGATCGAGTTCGACGCCGCCCGCCGCGAGTACGTGATCCGCGGCCTCAAACGCTACATCTCGAACGCCGGTGTGGCCGATGTCTATATCGTCTACGGCGTTACCGATCCCTCCGCGCCCCCCGGTAAAGGCCTGTCGGCAGTCGTCGTTCCGGGTGGAACACCGGGCCTGACTTTCCCGCGCCGCTATACGTTCATGGGGCGGCGCGGTTGCGTGGTCGGCGAAGTCGCATTCGATCGGTGCCGAGTGCCGGCCGATCATCTGCTCGGTGATGAAAACAGCGGCGGCCGCATCATGGTCGGCATGTTCAACTTCGAGCGCATCATCCTAGGCGGCTCCGGACTCGGCGTGGCGCGCAGTGCGTTCGACATCGCCCAAGCCCACGCGCAGACGCGTGAGGCATTCGGGGAAAAAATCGGCTGCAAGCAGCTCGTCTGGAGTCAGATCGCGGACATGAGTTGTCGACTCGATGCGACCGAGCTGCTGACCTATCGCGCCGCCAAACTCTACGACTCCGGCGTGGCCGGCAAGAACCTGATGAAGCCGGCCGCAATGGCGAAGCTCGTTGCGACGGAGACCGCGACGTATTGCGCCGACCGCACCGTGCAGATTCTGGGCGGCGACGGCATCACCAAGGAATTCGGGCGTGCCGAGCAGATCTACCGCGATGCCCGCGCCCTGCCAATTGTCGGCGGCACGTCGGAAATGGCGAAGTATCTGATCGCCGTCGCCGATCTTCCGTCGATCAAGCTGAACTTGTAACAGCGTATGCAAAACGTAGCGAGCAGCGCCGAGCTCAGTTGCCAATGAGGCCGAGGAGCGCAGGCGCACAGAGGTACGTTGAGCACCGCAGGCGCAAGATCGGCGCGCGCAGTAGTTTTGAATAGCTGTTATGGATATCGCGACGATTTTCCTGCAGTCGGTCGAGCGTTACCCGAAGCACACCGCGCTGATTTTTGAAGAGCAGCGCTGGACGTACGCCGACTGGTACAACCGTGTGTGCCGGTTCGCGCAGGCACTGGCCGATCTGGGCGTACGCCCGAGCGACCGAGTCGCGTTCTATGTGACGACCTCCGAGAATTCCGTCACCACTTATTTCGCGACACAAATGCTGGGCGCGGTTGCGGTGCCGCTGAATTTTCGACTGGCAGCCGGCGAGGTCGCCTACACGCTTTCCGATTCCGGCGCACGCATCCTCGTCTACGGAAGGTCGCTGACCGAGAGCGTCCTGCAAGTTCAGCAGCGCTTGAAGAGCGTGCACGACTACATCTCGTGCGCGTACGACGCGGTCAACGTGCCGGACGGGCATCATCACTTCGATACGCTGGTCGAACAGGCGGTCGACATTCATCCGCCACGCCCCGTGCCCTCGGGCGATCAACTGTCGGCGCTGGTCTACACCTCGGGCACGACCGGCCGCCCGAAGGGCGTGATGCACAGCCACGACAACGACATCGCGATTGCGATGAACTGCGTGATGGAGTACGGACTGCAGCCGACCGACGTCGCATTGCATATCGCTCCGCTGTATCACGTCGGCGGCATGCAGGCGTTTTTCATTCCGCATTTGATGGTCGGCGGTACCAACGTCGTCGAGGGTCGGTATGAAGCCCTGAAAACTCTGGAGACGATTCAAGCCCATCGCGTGACGACGTTGTTCGCGGTGCCGACGCAGATTCAGGAGATGCTGTTTCATCCGCGCTTCAGGGAGTTCGACGTGTCGAGTCTGCGGATGATCACGACCGGCGGCGCCGCCATCGCCGCCACGACGATGCGCAACGTGATCAATGAGTTCTGCCCGAACATCTTCAACGGCTACGGCATGACCGAGGCCAGCCTTACATTGCTGCTGCGCCCGCAGGATGCGTTGAAGCACCTGGGCTCCGTCGGCAAGCCGACGCTAATCAGCCAATGCCGCATCATTCCCAATGACCCCGAACGCGACATCACGCCGGAGCAGACCGTCGCGCAAGGCGAAATCGGCCAGTTGATCGTGCGCGGCCCGCAGGCGATGCAGGGCTACTGGAACAACCCGAGCGAGACCGCCAACAAACTGAAGCGCGGCTGGGTTTACACCGGCGATTTGATGCGACAGGACGCCGACGGCTTCTATCACTTCCACGGCCGCTCCGACGACATGATCGTCTCGGGCGGCGAGAACATCTACCCGCGCGAAGTGGAAGAGATTCTTTACCGGTGTCCGGGTGTGCGCGAAGCCGCCGTGATCGGATTGCCCGACCCGAAATGGGGCGCGGTCGTGACGGCGTTCATCGTCGCCAGCGATTCGGCACTCACGGTCAAGACCGTCGATACATTCTGCCGCAGCAGCGGCGATCTCGCATCCTTCAAGCGGCCGCGGCGCATTGTGTTTGTCGACGAGCTGCCGATCAATCCCAGCGGTAAGGTTTTGAAGCGCGAGCTCCTCGCGCAATACGCGCAGGAGGCGGTCGCATGAGCGACGCGGTTTTATTCGAGCGTGACGGTGCGATCGTCACGCTGACGCTGAACAAGCCGCAGACGCGCAACCCGACCACCGATCCCGAGATCCTTGGCGCGCTGAACGATGCCTTCGCCTGCATCGCGGCTGACACCGGCATCAGCTGCATGATCCTGACCGGCGCCGGCAAAGCGTTTTCCGCAGGCGGCAATCTGAAGCACATGCGCGACCGCGAAGGTGGGTTCGGCGGCAATGCGGCGGACGTATCCGACAAGTACCGGCAAGGCATTCAGCGAACGACACTCGCGCTCTATAACCTCGAAGTACCGACGATCGCCGCGGTCAATGGGCCTGCCTACGGCGCCGGTTGCGACATGGCGTGTGCGTGCGACATCCGCGTGGCCTCCGATGACGCAGTGTTCGCCGAGAACTTCGTGAAGATCGGACTGATCTCAGGCGACGGCGGCGGGTGGTTGCTGCCGCGCGCGGTCGGCTTGTCGCGTGCATGCGAAATGACGTTCACCGGAGATCCGATGGATGCAGCAACCGCGCTGGCCTGCGGCCTCGTATCGCGCGTCGTGCCGAACGACTCGTTGATGGAGACTGCACGGCAGTTGGCAGCGCGTATCGCATCCAATCCACCGCGCCAACTTCGCATGGCGAAGCGGCTGCTGCGTGAAGGGCAAGTCACACGGCTCGACTCACTGCTCGAGCTCGCGGCCGCGCTGCAGGGTGCGTGTCATCACACGCAAGATCACGAGGAAGCCGTTCGCGCTTTCTTCGACAAACGACCGCCGAAATTCACAGGCGAATGAGCGGCGACTGAGATCGGAGCGCAATGGACTTGCTCGTCGCGCTCACGCTGTTCTGCCTGGTGACTCTGTTTACGCCCGGCCCCAACAATCTGATGCTGATGACGTCGGGGCTGAACTTCGGTGTGCGACGAGGCATGCCGCACCTGCTTGGCGTCGTCTTCGGGTTCACTTTGATGGTGCTGATTGTCGGCTTCGGGCTGGGGGCGATCTTCGAAGCCTGGCCGCTGCTGTACAGCGTGCTGAAGTACGCAGGCGCCGCTTACCTACTCTTTCTTGCGTGGCAGATTGCAGTGTCACCGGCGCCTGGACCAAGCGGCTCCGCCGCCGGTCGCCCGATCAGCTTTTTTCAAGCAGTGGCTTTCCAGTGGGTCAACCCGAAGTCCTGGGTTATGGCGGTCAGCTCCGTTTCGACCTATGCAGCAGTGGCGCAGTTTCCGTTCAACATCATCATCATCGCTGCGTTGTTCGGCGTGTTCGGGTTCGCCTCTTCCGGCACGTGGCTCGGTTTCGGCGCCGGGCTGCAGCGAGTATTGAAGAATCCGCGTGCAGTTCGCGTGTTCAACGTGGTGATGGCGCTGCTGCTTGTCGCCTCGCTGTATCCGATCTTCGCGGATGGACGGCCGGGGAGCGGGCCATGATTCTCGTCGGCCAGTACGACAGTCCCTACGTCCGCCGGGTGGCGATTTCGTTAAAGCTTGCAGGATTGCAATTCACGCGCGACACGCGTTCCGTTTTTGCCGCTCGAATCACTGTCCGCCGCACGCGATGCGTTGCCGGAGTTCGCGTTAACCGTACCCGCCGCGGACGAAACGATGCCGTCAAGAGAAACCGGCGTCGCTTGAAAGCCACTTCGTGTCGCATTCGTGGCTGTGATGTAGCTCTCGATTTACGATGATCGAGATTAATTTCTAGGGACTCACCATGCCCGCACTACCCTCCCACGCGCACTACGTCGTCATCGGCGCCGGCATTCACGGGCTGTCGACATCGATGCACCTGGCGCAAAAGCTGAAAGCGAAAGGTAAGGCGATCGGCGCCGTCGGCACTCGCATCGTCGTGCTGGAAAAGACCGGCATCGGCGCCGGTCCATCGGGTATTGCATGCGGCGTCGTGCGCAACAACTACTTTCAGCCTGCGATGCGCGAGTTGATGGCGCATTCGGTTTCGGTGTGGGAGAGCGACCCCGAGGCCTACAGCTATCACCCGGTCGGCTACATGCAGATCAGCCCGGAAGTGATGCACGCACAAGTCGGAATGATTTACGAGCAGCAGAAAGCGATTGGCTATGAATCCGTATTCGTCGAAGGCGAGGCGGAATCGATGCAATACATGAAAGGACTGTTTCAGGATTGGCAGGCGCGAAACATCACGTCGGTTTTGCACGAGAAGCGTGGCGGCTATGCGAACAACATGGCTTCGCTGCGCGGTCTCGCGAAGAAGGCCAAGGCGCTAGGCGTCGAAATCTTCGAGGGCATTGAAGTCAAAGCGCTGCGCTCGGGCAACGGAACATCGGCGATCACGTCGGTCGAGACGACCGCGGGGTCGATTAAGTGCGATCAACTGATCATCGGTGCCGGCCCGTGGATCAACTCGCTATGGAACATGCTCGGCCTGCCGAAGCAGATCAGCGTTAAGGGACGCGACGGCACCA
>JACCSD010000169.1 GCA_013813185.1 Burkholderiaceae bacterium | reverse complement strand
ACCCCGATGCCGGCTCGCTGTACTTCCTGTTGCTGGGCCGGGCTTACTACTTCCTCGGCGACGGCGAGCAGGCGCGCGTCAATCTCGAGCACGCGTTGCTGCGCAACTCTGAAAACCTGGAGGCGCGGATCTACCTGGTCGCCGCGCATGGCCTCGTGGGCGCGCGCGACGCCGCCGAGTGGCAAGTCAGCGAGATCCGCACCCTTGAGCCCGCCTTCAACGTACGCACCTGGCTCGCCTCCTACCCCATGACCCACGCCGGACAAAAGGAGCGGCTGGTCAAGTCGCTGCAGGAAATTGGGCTCTAGAGATTGATGGCGTCGTGCCCGGAACGGCACTTCGCGACAGTGCAGCGGGCCCGAGTTCACGCAGCGAATTCACGCCGAGCAATGCCATGTCCTGCTGAATTTCATGCGACAGCAGGCGAATCGCGTGCGCAACGCCGGCTTGCCCGCCAATCGCCGCGGCGTAAATGAACGGCCGCCCAAGAAAGACGAAGTCCGCACCCAGCGCCATTGCCTTCAGAACATCGGTGCCGCGGCGAATACCGCTGTCGATCATGACCTTCATGCTGCCCTTGACTCTCACGATGGAGGGCAGCGCATGCAGCGGCGCGGTCGATGAGTCGAGCTGGCGGCCGCCATGGTTCGAAACGATCACGCCGTCAACGCCGCGATCG
This sequence comes from Burkholderiaceae bacterium, assembly GCA_013813185.1. GTDB lineage: Bacteria > Pseudomonadota > Gammaproteobacteria > Burkholderiales > Burkholderiaceae_F > JACCZX01. Next base: position 1,962 of record JACCSD010000169.1, on the reverse strand, counting down.
GCGGCAATGCGCGCGTCCTCCGTCGACAGAATTCCTTTCAACACGAGCGAGCCGGGCCACAGGCGGCGCATCTGATCGACGTGCGTCCACGACAATGTATCGCGCGATCCGAACTCGCGAACCGCGGCGCGCGAGAAAATCGGCACGCCGCGAGCCGCACTCGAATTTTCGAAATGCGGCATGCCGTGCCTCAATAGCGTCCGCAGCAACGTTCCGATCGTCCACCGGGGACGCGTTATGCCATCCCAGGCAAGCCGCACGCTCGGTCTTAACGGCATTGTGAAACCGACGCGAACATTGTTCTCTCGGCTGGGCAGCGTCGCGACATCGACGGTCAGCACCAGCGTGCGGTAGCCCGCGCTGCGGACACGCTGCACCATCGCGTCGATCTTCGCCGCATCGCCTGGCAGGTATGCCTGAAACCAGGTCGAGCGCGGCGCTGCGGCACGAACCTCTTCGAGCCGCGTCAGTGCAGTCGAGCTGACGATCATTGGAATGTTCGCTGCCTCGGCTGCACGCGCGAGTGCGAGATCGCCTTCGTAGGCGATCAATGCACTGATACCCATGGGCGCGATGCCGAACGGCGACGCGTAGGTCTCGCCGAGCAGCTCGACCTGCTGCGAGCGCTGCGAGACATCGACCAGCACGCGCGGTACGAACGACCACTGTCGATACGCTGCCGCGGCCGATTGCAGCGCGATGTTGTCTTCGGCGCCGCCGGCCACGTAACCGAGAATCGGCCGCGGTAGATGCTTGCGTGCGGCCAACTCGAAATCCGCCAGCGACAGAATGTTGCGCAATTGCATGGTCTTGAAGCAGTCGATTCGCGCCAGCAGTGCGGTAGCTTCGCACGGATTCGACCGCTATTCTCTAGGTCACATCATCTGAAGGAAATAGCGATGGACAGCAAGCAGCTACGACGGAGCGCCGGTGGCGCTCTCGCTGGCTTTTTTCTGCTGCTGGCGCCCGTTTCGATTGCGGTGGCCGCCGCACCGCAACTGAAGACTTCCGCGCCGGGGTATTACCGCATGATGCTGGGCGACGTCGAAGTCACCGCGCTATCGGACGGCACCGTCGATCTACCGATGACGGATCTGCTGACGAATACGACGGCTGCGAAAGTCCGGAGCGCGCTCGCGAAGGCGCATCTGAAAGATCCGGTTGAAGCATCGGTCAACGCGTACTTGATCAACACCGGCAGCAAGCTCGTGCTGATCGACGCCGGCGCGGGCGCGTTGTTCGGCCCCACGCTCGGCAAGCTCGCGGCAAGTCTGAAGGCCTCGGGCTATCAACCCGAACAGGTCGACGAGATCTACATCACGCACATGCATCCCGACCACGTCGGGGGACTCGTCGCAGCTAACCAGATTGCGTTTCCGAACGCGATCGTGCGCGCCGACCAGCGCGAAGCCGATTACTGGTTAAGCAAGGCCAACATGGACGCCGCTCCGAAAGGCATGAAGCCGTCTTTTGAAGGCGCGATGGCGTCGATCAACCCGTACGTTGCGGCGGGCAAATTCAAACCATTCGACGGCAACACCGATCTGGTGCCCGGCATCAAGGCAGTCGCCGCGCGCGGGCACACGCCCGGCCACAGCATTTATGTCGTCGAAAGCCAGGGTCAGCGCCTGGTGCCGTGGGGCGACCTGATGCACGCCGCAGCGGTGCAATTTCCCGAGCCGTCGGTGACGATCAAGTTCGACATCGATTCCAAAGCCGCGGCGGCACAACGCAAGGCGCAGTACGCCGATGCCGCCAAGCGTGGCCACTGGGTCCCCGCCGCGCATCTGCCGTTTCCCGGTATCGGCCATCTGCGTGCCGACGCCACGGGTTACGACTGGATTCCGGCGAATTACACAGCGCTGCGTTGAAGAGGCCGACCATGATTCAAGGAATGAACCACTTCACCGTCCTGACCGACGATCTCGACAAAACGCTCGGCTTCTACGTTGACTTGCTCGG
>JACCSD010000164.1 GCA_013813185.1 Burkholderiaceae bacterium | reverse complement strand
GCGCCAATTCCGCGGATTGCAGCGGCAACTGGCTGCCGCCGCGTACCGATTGAAACAGCGGATGCGTGTGAAAGCTGTGCAAGCCTTGCAGCTCGACCGACAGTTCGCTTAAAAACGCGTCGAGATTTGCGAAGCCTGCTGGCGTGTCGAGCTCTTGCTCCGCCACCAGCGATTGATAGTTGTACAAGGCGGAGTACCGCGGATCGCCCATCAACCTCCACGCGGTCGCCCGCAACGCCACACTGTATTGATTCGTCGGCGAATCGGTGCACAGCGCTGCAGCTTTTGCTTCTGCTTCCTCCAGGTGCCCTGCGGCCAGCAACGATTCGCACAGACTGATCTGAGCGCCGACGTCGGCAGGTGCCAGTTGTACCGCCCGCATGGAGAGCGCTAGTGCGCGTGCTGCATCGCCGGTCTCGGCACAGAGATGGGCGGCCTGCCGCAGCAGCGGCAGATCTTTCGGTGCGTGAGCCAATCCGCGCTCGGCAGCGGCAAGGGCCGCCGCCGGATCGCCGGCGAATTCGAGCACGCTCGAATGCACCAGATGCAGCGCAGCGTCGGCCGGAGATTCGCGCAACGCACGCGACAGCCTCTTCAGCGCGTCTTCGGTTCGGCCGGTGCGCATCCATGTCAGCTGCGCGAGGTCGCGATGTGCATCGGCATATGCGGGGCGCAGCGCGATGGCCTTCTTGAACATGCTTTCGGCTTCGTCGAGCTTGCGCAGCGACTGCAGCGCGCGCGCCAGCACCAGGCGAGTTTCCGGCGCGGTGATGCCGAGGGTGATCGCGCGGCGGGCGGCGGCCTCGGCCTCGGCCGCGTGCCCGAGATCGCCTTCGGCCGCAGCCAGGTTGTGCCACGACACACGATCTTCCGGCTGTGCAGTAAGAAGTTGCTTCAGGCGCGCAACATCGGCGGCACGGGCATTCATCGTGAGTGATCTGGCAAGGTCGCAATCGCGGTCAGCAAAGCACGCCACCATGCATGCGCACTGTCAAAGCGCGCTTTGATTTCGTATGTAGCTGGACAGCGCTGACGCCATCGCTTTCGCTTGGTCCGGTCCAAAGAGAGAGGTTTCGCTCGATAAAGCCGTCCAGGCCGTTGGGTTCGAGTACCCATACGCCGACGCCTTTCATATCGAACGGTGCGACGTACCAGCCGGGAAAGACAACGACAGGCTGCACGAAGCACTTGCACTGAGTTTCGCCTAGAAAGTGTTGTTTGGCCCAGCGCGATGTGTGCCCAAAGCGTCGCTGTTCCCACCTAATGCGCTCAGGGCGATCAGCGTCCGCCGCTTCGCTGCGCGATACGTGTTCGTTGTCATGTCTGTCTCCTGGTTGCAACTAGGCGATCGCTGCCTGCGCCAGCAGCGTGTCGATTTTTTCCTGCGAGTAGCCGATGCCGTCGAGCAGCTCGCGCGTGTGTTCGCCCAACTTCGGTGGACTCATCCGCACGCCGAGCCGCTGGCCCTGCATTGTGATGGGGAACAGCGTGGTTTTTACTGTCTGCCCGGCACGCTCGCCGTCCGGTAGCGTGATATCAGCCAAGCCACCGGTCGCTTTCAGGTGCGGATCTTCGTACAGGTCTTCGGGCTTGCGGATCGGCGCGAACGGCAGTCCGACTTTTTCGAACAGTGTCGCCAGCTCGTCGGCGGTGTGAAGCGCAAGACGCTCGTTGATCGTCTTCAGCAACGTCGGACGCTGCTGCACGCGCTCGTTGTTGGTCATCAATGTCGGATCGGCCTTTAGATCCGTGTAACCAAGCGCATCGCAGAACGTTGTCCACTGCGCATCGCTGACCGCGGCCAAAAAAATCTGCTCGCCATTTTTGACGGTGAACACGTCGTAGATCGCCCACGGGCTGACGCGCGCCGGCATCGGCGCCGGGTGCTTGCCGGTGACGGCGTACTGCAGCATGTGCTGGCCCATCAGGAACACGTTGTTCTCGAACAGCGCCGATTGCACTTCCATGCCGGCGCCGGTGATGCCGCGCTGAATCAGTGCGCCCAATGTTCCGATCGCGCCGAACATTCCGCCCATGATGTCGTTGACGCTGGTGCCGGCGCGCAGCGGATCACCCGGCCGGCCGGTCATATAAGCAAGGCCGCCCATCATCTGCACGACTTCGTCGAGCGCGGTTCGATGCTCGTACGGTCCGGGCAGAAACCCCTTGTGGCCGACGTAGATCACGCGTGGATTGACCTTCGACAGCGTGGAGTAGTCGAGCCCGTACTTGTGCATCGTGTTCGGCTTGAAGTTTTCGAGCACGACATCTGCGCTGGCTGCGAGATCGCGCGCCGTTTCGGCACCCGCGCTCTTGCGCAAGTCGATCGCGATGCTCTTCTTGTTGCGATTGAACATCGGAAAGAAACCAGCGCCGGCGCCAAGCAGGACGCGGGTACGGTCGCCGTCGATCGGTTCGACCTTGATCACTTCCGCGCCCATGTCGGCTAGCACCATGCCGCAGGTCGGCCCCATCACCATGTGCGTGAACTCGACGACGCGCAGGCTGCGTAGTGGCTGCGGCGCCGACGGCTGCGAACTGTTCATCGGGTCAATTCTTGAACGGCGATAGTTGGGGCGGCAGCATATACTTTGGTGCCGTTATCGAAGCCGCCATAGCCAATCTCACATCGCACGAAGCGCGTGCGTTGCGATGGCTGCGCTCATCAACGATCGTAGGTTCGATGAATGTGATGATCGACGGCGGCATCCACCGCGCACCGACGTGTCACGACATGGCTTTGGTCGGCGCGAGTTTGCTGAGCGAGATCAGGCCTGATCGGCTGGTGCCGGCCCGGTCAGCGGTTGCTTCGCATCCGGGTTAGCGCTTCATTGTGAGCCGGACGAGGCATGGCTATGATGCCCCAGCGCTTTATCACTTAATAAGAGGAGACATCATGAAACGGACCCTGGCAGCCGCGTTTGCGGCCATTTTCGGATGCTTTGCCGCATCCGTCGCAGCACAGAACATTTCAATCGGTACCGGCGGCACCGGCGGGGTTTACTACCCGATGGGTGGCGGCATTGCCGACATACTGTCCAAACATGTGCCCGGCATGCAGGCGACGGCCGAGGTCACCGGTGGCTCGGTCGACAACCTGAAGCTGATCGGCAGCGGCAAACCGTATATCGGGCTGTCGATGACCGATGCGGCGCTCGACGCATACAAGGGCGAGGAAAAATTCAAGGGCAACAAGGTGCCGCTGAGAACACTAATGATCCTGTATCCGAACCGCATGCACGTGGTGTCGGTCGAGGGTACGGGGGTCAACAAGATCGGCGACCTGAAGGGCAAGCGCGTGTCGACAGGCTCGCCGGGCAGCGCGACCGAAGTGATGGCGTTTCGCGTGATCGAAGCCGCCGGCCTCGACCGCGACAAGGACATGACGCGCGAGCGGCTGGGCGTTTCGGAATCGGTCAACGCGATGAAGGACAAGAAGATCGACGCGTTCTTCTGGGTCGGCGGGCTGCCGACCGCGGCGGTGACCGACCTTGCGAACACGCCGGGCACCACCGTCAAGCTGATCGATCATGCCGAGCTCGTGCCCGCGATGAACAAGAAGTGGGGCGATCTGTACGTGCAGGACTCGATTCCGAAGGAAACCTACCGCGGCATGGCGTCCGACAACAAGCAGGCCACCGTGATGAACATCCTGGTTGCACACGAGAACATGGAAGAGAAGACGGCCTACAACATCGTCAAGACCATTTTCGACAAGCGGCAGGATCTGATCAACGTTCACAAGGAAGCTGCCAGCTTCAAGCTCGAAAACCAGAAGGCCGCCGCCAGCCCGATCCCGTTCCACCCGGGTGCCGCGAAGTACTTCAGCGAAAAAGGCGTCAAGCTTAACTAGCGGCTGCACACCTTGAGCTCCGAGCAAGCGCGGTTGCAGCCTGACGCTGAAATCAGCGACGAGGCGCTGCACCGCGCCGAGGAGTTCATCGAGGAGGAAGAAGGACACGCCAACCGGCTCGCCGGCTGGCTCGGCGTGTTCGTCACGCTGGTCGCGGTGGGGATTTCGCTTTTTCACCTGTACACCGCGTATGCCATCGTGCCGACGCAGCGGCTGCGCCCGCTGCACGTGGCGATGATTCTTTCGCTGTGTTTTCTGGTGTTTCCGATCGCCAGGCGCTTTCGCCATCGCATCATGGCCTGGGACTGGCTGCTGGTGATGGCTTCGATCGGCGTGGTGGTCTACCTGATTCAGGGCGGCGACGACTTTTTCGATCGCAACACGTCGCCGAACCCGTGGGACATTGCGTGGGGAATCGCGCTGATCGTGCTGGTGCTCGAAGCGATGCGGCGCACGACCGGCTGGATCATGCCGGCCGTGTGTACGGCCTTCATCGCGTACGCGCTGTTCGGCCCCGAGCTGCCGCCGCCGTGGACGCATCGGGGGTACGGCGTCGGCCGCCTGATCGGCCACATGTACATGACCTTGGAGGGAATCTACGGCGTCGCAGTCGATGTTTCGTCGTCGCTGATCATCCTGTTCACGATTTTCGGCGCGTTTTTGCAGTATTCGGGCGCCGGCAAGTTCTTCATCGATTTTTCGTTCTCGGCCATGGGCGGCAAGCCGACCGGCGCGGGCCGCACCGTCGTGCTGTCGTCGTTCCTGCTCGGCGGGCCGTCGGGCTCTGGCGTGGCGACGACGGTGACGATCGGCTCGGCCGCGTACCCGATGCTCGCCAAGGCCGGCTACGAAAAAAACGCAGCGGGCGGGTTGCTCGCGGCCGGAGGGTTGGGCGCGATTATCTCGCCGCCGGTGCTCGGCGCCGCGGCCTTCCTGATTGCGGAGTTCCTGAAGATCTCCTATCTGGACGTGTTGCTGATGGCGGTCATTCCGACCCTGCTGTTTTATCTGGCGCTGCTGCTGATGGTCGAGATCGACGTGCGCAAGTTCGGCATCAACGCCACCACCTTCGCCAAGGTCGATTCGGTGGGGAACCTGACGAAGAAGTACTGGTTTCATTTTCTGTCGCTGATATCGATCGTTTTCTTCATGCTGATGGGCTACTCGCCGGTGCTGTCGGTGTTCTATGCGACGGCGGTGGCGCTTGCGACCAGCTTGCTGCGATCCGACACTTCGTTGATTCCGTACGACCTGCTGCGCGGCCGAGTGCCGTTCGTCAGCGGGCTCTATAACTCCGGCTTGACGAAGGCGCTGGCAGGTGGCTCGACCGGCGTCGTCAACGTCGCCGCCACTTGCGCCGGTGCCGGGATTATTGTCGGCGTGGTGACGCTGACCGGGCTGGGACTGAAGTTCAGCAGCATCGTGATTTCGTACGCCGGCGGCTCGCTGCTGCTGACCACGTTTTTCACCGGCCTGGTCGTGTGGATCGTCGGCCTGGCGGTGCCGGTCACCGCGTCGTACATCATCTGCGCGGTGATCGCGGCGCCGGCGCTGATCAAGCTCGGCGTGCCCGACTTCGCGGCGCACATGTTTATCTTTTACTACGCGGTTCTGTCCGAGGTCTCGCCGCCCACGGCGCTGTCGCCGTTCGCCGCCGCGGCGATTACCGGCGGCGATCCGTACAAGACCACGCTGCAATCCTGGAAGTACACGGTGCCGGCGTTTTTGTTGCCGTTCATGTTCGTGCTCGAACCAGCCGGCCAGGGGCTGCTGCTCACGGGCTCGCTGAAGAATCTGGCTACAGCAGACTGGACTTCGATCGCGTGGGTGACGTTTTCGGCAGCCCTCAGCATTGGAGCAATCGGCGCCGGCTTTCAGGGGTGGGCATTGAAGAAACTGAACATCATCGAGCGTTGCCTGCTGATCGTCGCGGGCTTCGCGATCGTGCTGCCGGGCACGACCCCCGATCTGGTCGGCTTCGGCTGCATCATTGTCGTGCTTGCGATGCAGCTGCTGCGGCGGGGTCCGCGGCCCGCGGCGCCCGCATAGCGCGCCCGTTACGTCCGTCGCGTCTCGGCCCACCAGCGCTCGAATTCGTCGCGCCTGGGTATGCCGGCCCGGCCGCCGAAGCGCGCGCACTTCAATGCCGCGACCGCGCTCGCGAATTCGACCGCCAACGGCAGATCGCGGCGCTCCGCCAACGCCAGCGCCAACGCGCCGTGCCACGTATCGCCCGCTGCCAGCGTATCGACTGCATTGACTCGCCACGATGGCGCGCCGTGGATGCGTCGGCCGTCGAACCACATCACGCCCGCCGCGCCGAGGGTGACACCGCAAACGACATTGCGCCCACTGAATAACTGCGGCAGTGCGCGCTGCGGTTCGCCCAGCTCGAAGCTCGCCAGCATTGTCTGCGAAAAAAATGGATGCGTCGCCAACCGCGCAGTGGTGCGAACCTGCAGCGGGTCACCCGCATCGCCATCAAACACGCTGGGCTTTCCGTAAGCCGCAGCCGCATCGAATAGCCGTTGCGCGCCGGCCGGCCAGCGCGTATCGGCCAGCACCGAGTCAGCTTCGGCCACGCGCTCGACCGGCAGCCATGAGGCGTCAGGTGGATAGCCCTGCGGCTGCGCCGACACGACGAGCCGCTCGCCGCGTGCATCGATCAAGATCGTCGCGATCTTGGTTCGATAGCCGCTCAACCGCCGCAGCGCAGACACGTCGATGCCTTCGTGTTCGAGCAGCGCGATCACCTGCGCGCCGGTTTCATCGTCGC
>JACCSD010000311.1 GCA_013813185.1 Burkholderiaceae bacterium | reverse complement strand
GCGCTTCACCCGGTTTCACGTAGCACAGGATGCGCCGTGCGATCAGGCCGGCGACTTGCACCACCGAAATCCGCTGACCGTCCGGCAGCTTCACGACCAGCGCGTTACGTTCGTTCTCGGTCGATGCTTTGTCGAGATCGGCATTGACGAACGTGCCGGCCTGATAGTCGACGCGCTCGATGGTGCCGTCGACGGGCGAGCGGTTGCTGTGAACATTGAATACGTTCATGAACACGCTCACCAGCAATGAATCGACCTGCGTATACGGATCGACGGTTTTCTGAACACGAACAACGCGACCGTCAGCAGGCGACAGCACCACATTCAGCTGCGCAGGAATCGCACGCGGCGGGTCCCGAAAAAACTGAATGATGAAGATCGCAATCAGCCACAGCGGCAGCGACCACGCGAAGCCGATTAAAACGGCGACAAGAATCGCGGCCACGACCGAAGCCCCGATATACGGCCAGCCTTCACGCGCGAGAATGGGATGCGGGTAGTTCAAGGGTTCTTTGGCGACGGGTGAGAGTCAACGGATGGTACGACTACGGCAAGAATCGCGCCTTTCCAGTGACTGTCAGCCGTTCCATCGAGCGGCCCGATTCAAACGTCGGCGACGTCACGGCATCCGAAGCGATCTGGGCCCGCATCATCATCGGCTGTGGCGGGCCCGCTTCGCGAACGCCGAAATTGATTTCTTCGATCCTGATGCGATTGGGCGAAACGCCCATCGACTGCCCCGCCGCGGCGAAGCGCGAATTCAGGTTCGCAATCGCAAGCTGAATCAACTGCGCTTCGACCTTGTCGCGCGCGGCTTTCGACAGCCTGAAATCGACCCCGCCCAGCGCCAGAAACGGCTGAGCTGCGGCGACGGTCTTCGGTAACGCGGCGAGATTTTCGGTCCTCGCGGTCACACCTTGACGTACGCGCCAGCCGGTGATGACGCGATTGGCACCGCTCGAATAAACCGGATAGCTGCTGTAGCCGGATGTCTCAACCTGAGCTTTCGGGTCGGCACGCTTCAGCGCAGCCGTTCCGTCGCCCACGCGCTGATTGACCAGCGACTGCGCCCTCGTGAGATCGGCGTCCTGCGCTTCGTAGAAGAAGTTCGCGACCGCTTCGTCGTTGGCCAACTCGACCTCGGCCGCCCCGGTCATCAATACCAGCGTCCCCGCGGGAGGCAGCGTCGATGACTGCGCTTGCGCAATGGCTGGCGCAAGCGCTGCCAGCGCAATTGCAACCATTGCCCAAACTCGTCTCATCGTTGCTCCATCAGTTTTTGGCCTGATCCACCAGCCGGTTCGCCTTGATCCACGGCATCATCCCGCGCAGCTTTTCGCCGACCTGCTCGATCGGATGCTCAGCCGTCATGCGACGTCTGGCCGTCAGTGTCGGCGCACCGGCGCGGTTCTCGAGAATGAAGTCGCGCGCGTATTCGCCCGACTGGATCCGCTCGAGCGCGGCGCGCATCGCCTTCTTGGTCTCCGCCGTGACGATCTTGGGTCCGGTCACGTACTCGCCGTACTCCGCGTTGTTGGAGATCGAGTAGTTCATGTTGGCGATCCCGCCTTCATAGATCAGATCAACGATCAACTTCACCTCGTGCAGGCACTCGAAGTACGCCATTTCTGGCGCGTAGCCAGCGTCGATCAGCGTTTCATAGCCGGCCTTGATCAGCTCGACCACGCCGCCGCACAGGACGGTCTGCTCACCGAACAGATCGGTCTCGGTTTCTTCGCGGAAATTGGTCTCGATAATCCCGGCCTTGCCGCCCCCGATCGCGCATGCGTACGACAACGCGAGATCGCGCGCCATGCCGGACGAATCCTTATGCATTGCAATCAAGCACGGCACACCGCCACCTTGCTTGTACGTCGAGCGCACCGTGTGCCCCGGCGCTTTTGGCGCCACCATGATCACGTCCAGATCGGCGCGCGGCTGAATCTGTCCGTAGTGAATGTTGAACCCGTGCGCGAACGCGAGCGCAGCGCCCTGCTTCATGTTGGCCGCGATCGACTCGGTGTAGACCTGCGCGTGATTCTCGTCGGGCAACAGCACCATCACGATGTCTGCGTCCTTCACGGCGTCCGCGACCTCCTTGACCTTCAGGCCCGCGGCTTCGGCTTTTTTCCATGACACGCCACCGGTCCGCAAGCCGATTGTTACCTTGACGCCCGAATCGGTCAGGTTCTGCGCGTGAGCGTGTCCCTGGGATCCGTACCCAATGATCGCAACTTGTTTGCCCTTCACCAGCGATAGATCAGCGTCTTTGTCGTAGTAAATCTTCATTGCTCCCCCTAAACCCGCAAAATTCTTTCGCCGCGACCAATGCCGGAGCCGCCCGTACGCACCGTTTCGAGAATTGCCGCACGATCAACTGCCTTGATGAATGCGTCCAGCTTGGCGCCGTTGCCCGTCAGCTCGATCGTATAACTGCGCTCGGTGACGTCGATGATGCGGCCGCGAAAGATATCGGCCATGCGCTTGATCTCATCACGCTCCTTGCCCACTGCGCGCA
>JACCSD010000305.1 GCA_013813185.1 Burkholderiaceae bacterium | reverse complement strand
ACCAGCGCGTCGGGCGACACGGACTTCAAGCGGATGGACGCCAACAGCGACGGTTGGGTGTCGCGCGAGGAATACCTGGGGTTTTATGGCACGCGCTACGACAAGATGAAGCGCAACGACCGTGGCTGGGTTTCGTGGCAGGACATGGAGACGTCCGACGGGCGATTCTTTCAGGCCGGCACAACCAGCAACACCACGGGTAATCCGGTGACAAGCCAGCCCGGAACAGCAGGTGGCGTCGGCAATCCGCCGGCAACGGGCGGCGGCTCCAAGTAACAGGGGACGTTGTACCTTCCTGCTTATGCCGGCAGCGCGGCTCCGGGTGACCCCGGATCCGCGGCCAGCTTCAATCGCGCCGCGATCTCTTTCCGGTATCGGTTCAAATCCTGCACCGATGTGAACGTGCGCTCGAACAACAGCGACAGGTTGTGCAGGATGCGCTCGACGACCTTGGTTTCCCACTCCTTGTCGAACTTGATCTGCTTGTCGAGCCAGTGCTCGAGCCAGTCCGGATCGGGCAGGCGCGATTGAATCGTGTCGCGCGGAAACAGCGACTGGTTCACATGCAAATTGGTCGGATGCAGCGCCTTGTCGGTGCGCTTGGCCGACGCCATTAACACGCCGATCTTGGCGAACGCGGCGCGCGCGGTGTCGCCCAGCTCCGTCAGCGACTTCTTCATATAACGCAGGTACGCGCCGCCGTGGCGCGCCTCGTCCTGCGACAACAAGCGATAAATCGCCTTGATTACCGGCTCGGTGTGCCATTCGGACGCACGCCGGTACCAATGGTTGAGCCTGACCTCACCGCAGAAATGCATCATCAGCGTTTCGAGTCGTGGCGCCGGATCGAACTCAAAGCGCACGGCATGCAGCTCGGCTTCAGTCGGCACCATGTCGGGCCGGAAGCGGCGCAGGTATTCCATCAGTACCAGCGCGTGCTTCTGCTCCTCGAAAAACCAGACCGACATGAACGCGGAAAAATCGGAGTCACCGCGGTTGTCGCGCAGGAACATCTCGGTGGCGGGCAGCGCCGACCACTCGGTGATCGCGTTCATCTTGATCGTCTGCGCCTGTTCCTCGGACAGTTTGCTGCCGTCGAACTCGTTCCACGGAACGTCGGTTTCCAGGTTCCAGCGGACAGATTCGAGCGATCTGAATATGTCGGGGTACAACAGTGCCGCCATCACTTCTCCTCACGCCACCTTCGCTGCCTGACGCCGCAACCACCACATCAGAATCCCGAGCGCAGGCAGCTTCGCATACCGTTCGTCGGCCGCGTCCCAGTAGTTGCGGTGATACACCACTCGACCGTCGGCCGCAAACCGGATATCGCTGGCGTCTGGATGACCTGTCGTCCCCGTGGCAAACGGCGTGCGTGACACCATCCTATCCTCCGGTAAACCGGCGCACGGCCGCAAAATACGCGGGATAGGGCAGATGGCGCAACAGCCGCAGCCAGCGGGTGAACCGCTTCGGATAGTGAATCTCGAATTCGCCCGCCGCGATGCCCGCCAGGGTGGCTCGCGCCGCCTGATCGGCGGGCATCAGCGCCGGCATCTTGAAATCGTTTTTCCGGGTCAGCGGTGTATGACAAACCCGGGTTAACCAGGTAGACGCCGATGCCGCGCGGCTGTAGGTCGAGATATAGGGACTCGGCGAGGTTGATCAAGCGGCCTTGGTCGGGCCGATCTCGAGGTCGGCGAAAAGTTGAATCAGGTGCGGATACGCGCCGCCTCGTACAAGTGACTTCGTGGTGCCGGTGCAGGGCGTAGGCAGCGCCGAGGCCGGAGATGCCGGCGCCGATGACTGCGACCCTCACCCGCCGCGTTTGTCGTGCTTGATCAGCGCGTAGGCCGAGTGATTGTGGATCGACTCGAAGTTTTCGGCTTCGACCGCATAGGCGGCGATGCGGGTGTCGCCCTTGAGCGCGAGTGCAACGTCGCGTACGACGTCTTCGACGAACTTCGGGTTGTTGTACGCGCGCTCGGTCACGTACTTCTCGTCCGGGCGCTTCAGTAAACCCCAGATCTCGCACGACGCAGCGTCTTCTGCGATGCGGATCTGGTCCTCGACCGCTATTTCACCGGCGAGCTCGGCGGTGATCGTGATGTGCGAGCGTTGATTGTGTGCGCCGTAGTCCGAAACTTTCTTGCTGCACGGGCACAGGCTGGTCACCGGAACGACGACCTTCTGCTCGAAGCGGGTCGTCGCGCCGTCAGTGCTGATCGTGAACGTGAGCTGGTAGTCCATCAGGCTCTCGACACCCGACACCGGCGCCGTCTTCAGCACAAAAAACGGCAATCGCATTTCAATGTGCCCGGCGCTCGCATCGAGCCGCGCAAGCATCTTGTCGAGCAGCGTGCGAATCGACGGCATCGATAAAGGCTCGGCATGACCTTGCAGCACATCGACGAAGCGCGACATGTGCGTGCCTTTCTGTTCGGCCGGCAACCCGACGTCCATGTCGATCGACGCCACCGACGGCTGCGGGCCGCGAACGCTCGCGACCAGCACCGGGTGCGTCAATGACTTGACGCCGACCCGCTGGATCGCGAGCTCGCGGCGATCCACGCCAGACTGGACGTCGGGCAGGAATAGGTCGTCAGGTGCGTTCATTTAGTGTCCAGTAGCCGCTCGATCTGGCTCGTCAATCGCGTGTCCAGCGGCGCAGTATCGCTTGGGTAAGTTGCGACGACCTTACCTTCGCGATCGATCAGGTACTTGTGAAAGTTCCACTTCGGCGCTTGTCCGGACGACTTGGATAGCGCCGTGAAAAATGGATTGGCCGCCGGCCCCGCCACTGAAGACTTGGCAAACATCGGAAACTTGATGCCGTAGGTGTTGTAGCAGAAGTCGGCGATCTCCTTGTTGTTCGCCTTTTCCTGGTTGCCGAAATCGCCCGACGGAAAGCCAAGCACGGTCAGCCCGCGCCCGGCGTATTTCGCATGCAGCTTTTCCAGGCCGTCGTACTGGGATGTAAAGCCGCAGTAGCTGGCGGTGTTCACGACCAGCAACACACGGCCTTGATACTGGCAAAGCGGCTGCGGCGATTCGTCCTGCAAGCGCCCGAACGTGTGGTTCAGCAATGGCGGGCAGGTCTGCGCGCTTACCGGGGCTGAAAGCAATCCGCCGAAAAGGAGCACAAAAAATATGACCCTATGTAAATGAAACATTGCTGTTCCTCGGCGCCAAAGCGCTCTGTGCAACGGCCGATGCTAAAGAATCTATGGTTTGGGTCAACTCGGCTGGACTAGCATTTGGACCGCCACTTCGCCCGTTGCGCACGGCTCCGGCGTGGTCCAGCACGTTACGTTTGCAACGTGGTCCGCTGGAAATCAGGCCGCAGCCCGCGATACGATAACGCTCGAGCACTTGGACTCCATGCAAACTGCCGTATCACTCCCGCCGCACGTGCTCGCTTTGGATGACGACCCGTCGATCCGAGCGCTCGTTTCCGATTATCTGACCGGCAACGAGTTGCGCGTGACCGCAGTGGCGAGCGGCCATGAACTGGCGGCCGTGATGGCCCGCGAAGCGATCGACCTGGTGGTGCTCGACCTGCGCCTGCAGGGCGAAGACGGAATGCAGATCGCGCGCAAACTGCGCGAGGAGTCCGCGATCCCCATTTTGATGTTGACCGGCCGCGCCGAGGAGGCCGACCGTGTGATGGGGCTCGAGCTCGGCGCCGACGATTATCTGACCAAGCCCTTCAGCCCGCGCGAATTGCTCGCCCGCATCCGCGCGCTGTTGCGGCGTGCCAACGCGCAGGCCACGGTGGCCGATCAGCTGGCCAAGGTCCGCGCGTATCGCTTCGGTGGTTGGGAGCTGAGCGTCGGCCTGCGGAAGCTGAAGGGCAGCGCAGGTCAGAAAGTCGATCTGACCAACGGCGAATTCAGCCTGCTGACCGCGTTTCTTTCGGCGCCGCAACGCATCCTGACGCGTGATCAGCTGCTCGAGCTATCGCGACTCCACAACGCAGAGGTCTACGACCGTTCGATCGACGTGCAGATTCTCCGATTGCGCCGCAAGATCGAAGCGGACCCTGCGCATCCGCGGTTCATCATCACCGAGCGCGGCGTCGGGTATCTGTTCGACGCCGCGGTCGAAGTGATGCGCTAGCGGTTACTGCCCGGCCGTTTTGTTATCGCTGTCGTCGGCGTGCCGTGCGACTGCGGCAACCGCGCCGCGCGGCTCCTGAGTGTGGCGATAGCTTGCGGGATTCGTCCAGTCGTTGAAGTTGTCGCTCGGGCCGAGCGACGTCGCGCAGCCGGCCATTGTCAAAGTGGCAACGATAAGAAGTAAACGAGTGCTTTTCATTCGTGATCCAGTCAGGTGTGGTTGAAGAAATCGGGGCGCAATCGGTGGCGCCTACGCGCGCCAAAATGGTTTGGTGGCTTCGTTCAACACCAGGGCTCGGTCGAGCCCGATGTCGCGCAGCTGTCGTTCGCTGAGCTGAGACAACGCGTAACGGTCGTTCGAGCGCCGCAGCCAGTTGCGTAATTCGTCGACGATCATTTTCATTAAGTTGATGCCCATGCCTGTGTTCCCTTAGGCGATTTGATGTGCGGGAAGTCTTGCGATCGGCGCGTGCACTGCCAGGTCCCGGTGCAACTGAATCCGAGCCGCGAGGCCGCGGTGAACGGCCAACGATTCCACCACCGGCGCAGACTCGGCTTCGATCACTTCGGCCGCTTCACCGACGAATGCAAGCAAACGGGTGTCGGTGATCGCCTGCGCCAGCGCGGTACCCCGTTGGTTGAATACGAAGGTTTCGCCGTCGCTGAGGAACGTGTCCCGCACGTCGCCTTCCTGCGTGACCCACAGCATTCCCCGCACCACCGCAATGCTCTGACCGAACGCGTTATCGACGCGCAGGATCTCGCCCTTGACGAGTTGGGTGATTGCTCGGTTGAGGCTGGTGTCCATCGCGGCTCCGTATTCGCTGAGCTGAAGCGCCCTTGGTGTATGGCGTCATCTTCGCGGGAAGCCGTTGCGTACGCATTTCAGTGCGCCGCTCAGCGATTTCAGTTGCAACGCGTCGTTGCAACTCACCGTTGCAACGCCAGGTATTGAGCGACTACTAGCTGCGCAGAACGCCGGCGAGGCTGCGCGCGATATCGCGCGAGACCAGCGGCTTCGCAAGGACCTCCACAACGCCGGCATCGTGCGCGCGTGCGTGCAACGCCGGAGTCACGTAGCCGCTCATCAACACGATCGGAATGTCGGGATGCAGTTTGCGAATCTCTTTGGCGAGCTCGGAGCCCGTCATCTCGGGCATGGCTTCATCGGACAACACCGCATCGAAGCGCTGCGGCGATGCGCGAAAGGTTTCGAGTGCCGCGGTGCTCGACGCGAATCCAACCGGCTCGTACCCAAGCATCGCCAGCATTTCTTCGCCGACTTTCACCAGCGCTAGTTCGTCGTCGACGAGCAGAATGGTTTCGCCGCTGCCGCTGGCAATCGTTTCTACCGCGAGCGCCGGCGCAGCCACGCGCCCCTGCCGCGGCAGGTAAACGGTGAAAGTAGCGCCCGCACCCGGCGCGCTCTGCACGTCGATGCCTCCCCCCAGATCAGTCACGATGCCGTGGACCAGCGACAGTCCGAGTCCGGTCCCGACGCCCACGCCCTTGGTCGTGAAGAACGGATCGAACATGCGCTCGAGAACGTGCGCCGCGATGCCGTGGCCGGTATCGCGCACGCTGAGCTGAACGTAATTTCCGATCGTTATCGTTCCGGTGGACAGCGTGCGGGATTCGACGAGTTCGATAGTCTGCAGTGCAACCGTCAGCGTGCCTTCGGATCGCATTGCCTGCATCGCGTTGGTACACAGATTCAATACGACCTGGTGAATTTGTGCCGCATCCCCCATCACGGCAGAGTCGCCGGCAGCCAGATTGCGTTCGATCAGGACGCCGTGCGGCACCGAGTCGGCGATCGCGTCGAGCGTTTCAGCAACGATCGACTCCACGTGCACCGGAACGCGTTCGCCGATGCTGCTGCGGCTGAAAGCCAATATGCGTTCGACCAGCGACTTTGCGCGCATGCCGGCGCTGATCGCGGCGTCGATATTGCGCCGGAGTGGCGTGCCTTCGCGCGCGTCTTTTTGCGCCATCTCGCCGTACCCCAGAATCGCGGACAGCACGTTGTTGAAGTCGTGCGCGATCCCACCCGCCAACGTGCCGATCGCTTCGAGCTTCTGCGCTTGCCGAAGCTGGCCTTCGAGCCGGTCGCGTTGCAGCTCGGCGCGCTTGCGATCGCTGATGTCTTCCATCGAACCGGCCATGCGGTACGGCTGGCCTTTATCGTCACGCAGTGCAACGCCGCGCTCGCGGTACCAGTGCCAGTCTCCGGTGCGCCGGTGCCGCAGGCGGTATTCGACCTCCCAATATTTGCCAGCCCCGCCAAGGTACGCCGCGAGCGCATCCTTCACTCGCTTCTCGTCGTCCGGGTGATAACCGAACAGCGGCCACCACTCGCAGCACGGACGCATCGGCTCACCGGGATCAAGGCCGAGCAGCTCCTGCGCACGGGCTGAAAAGAAGAACGTCTCGCTGCGCATGTCCCAGTCCCACATGCCTTCGTTCGACCCGGCCACCGCCAGTTGATAGCGCTCCTGCGACTCGCGCAACCCCTCTTCGGCGCGTTTCTGAGCATCGACGTCGCTGATCGATCCGGCGACCCGGATCGGGTGCCCGGCGGCATCGCGTACGCACTTGTTGCGGTGGCGAATCCAGCGACACTCGCCATTCGGCAGCAGCACGCGGTATTCGCCCTCGCGCAACTCGACGTGACCGTCGAGGAAATTCTGCAAGTCGTCTCGGACCCGCTGCACGTCGTCCGGGTGATACTTCACGAGGTCGCGCCACTCCGCACGCGAGCGCATCGTCACGTTCGACTCGATACCCATGATGCGCATCGCGCGCGGGGACGAATACATGCGGTCGTTGACGACATCCCAATCGACGATGCCGTCATTCGATCCAGCGACCGCCAGCGCAAATCGTTTCTCGCTCTGGCGCAGCGCGTCTTCGGCGCGCTTGCGCTCCGAAACGTCGTTCGTCGCGCCGGCCATTCGCACTGCTTTGCCGCCGGCGTCGCGAAAGCATTGTCCGCGCGAATGAATCCAGCGGATCGCGCCGTTGCGCAGGATGAGCCGGTACTCGATCTCGAACTGCGCAGTAGCGCCGGCGATATGGTCGTCCACGCCTTTCTGCAGCACGCCAAGATCGTCGGGATGGATGTTGATCAGCTCACCGAACCTGGCACGGGTGATGAACTGCGCATCGGGCTGCAACTCGAAAATTTCCCGCATCATCGGCGACACAAACAACTCGTCGGTCGCCAGATTCCAGACCCAATGGCCTTCTTTGGAACCGGTGGTCGCGATGACGTAGCGCTCCTCCGACTCGCGCAGCGCATCCTCTGCCCGACGCTGCGCGTCGATGTCGCTGACCGATCCGGCGAGTCGCAGCGGTTTGCCGTCCGGGCCGCGCACGCAGAGCCCGCGCGCGCGCACCCAGTGCCAGCTGCCGTCCTGCCGTTGCACGCGGTACTCGATCGCGTAGGCCGGCGAACGGCCCTCGAGATGCGCGTGCATCGATTCGACCCGCAGCGCCTGATCGTCCGGATGAATTCGCAGCCCCGCGAACCACTCGGCGGCATCGTTCTTTTCCGGTCCGGGCGTGAACCCAAGGATCTCGCGCGCGCGCGCCGATGCAAACACGCGTCGCGTCTGCATATCCCAATCCCAGATGCCGTCGTCCGATCCGGCAACCGCCGCCGCGAAGCGCTCTTTGGAGGCTTCGAGCGACGCGCCGGTCGCGCGCAGGCGCGACAGCTGGCGCGTCAACAGCGCAAGCAGAACCGCCGCCAATGCGCCGAGCGCAAGCGTACGTGCACCTGTGCCAAGCGCCTGCTCGCGCCATGGCGCGAGCGCGACTGCGGTGTCGCGTGACACCAGAACGATCATCGAATACTCCGGCACCTCTTTCAGCGCGACAAAGCGCTCAACGCCGTCGACCGGACTGACCATGCGCAGCGGTGACGAGTCGCCGGCGGCGCGCGCTGCCAGCAGTTGATCGAGCGGCGGAAAGTGCTTGCCCAACGCCGAGTCCACTGGCGGATAGCGTGCGAGCAGCGTGCCTTGCCGATGCATCAGCGTGACTTTCGTTGCTTTGTCCAACTGGACGTCTTGATAAAACTGCTGGAAGTAGTCGATGCGGCCGCGTGCCGCGATCGTTCCGGCAAAATTTCCAGTCTGACTTAGAAGGCGGCGGCCGATGGGAAAGAACCATTGGCCGTCGACGCGGCTGACAATGGCCTCGCCGATCAGCAGTTCGATCTTTGGATCGTCGCGTACCTTCTGAAACGCGGGCAACGCTGCAACATTGGCGGTCGTGTCAGGGGCGGGATAGAGCCACGAGATCGCCCGTACGCTGCCGTCGGCGTTATGCATCGCCAGGCCGTCGGCCTGCACCAGACCTACCGCTTGTTCCCTCAAATAGTTGTGAAGCTCTTGATCGCTCGATCTTGACAAGCCGCCCTTTTGAAACTGCTCTGAGACGTGGCGCAACACCACATCGATCGCCTGCACGCTGCGGGCGGTCTGCTCGGCGATGATGCGCGCCTGTGTCTCCAACTCGCGGCCGGTTTCTGCGACGCTGACCCGATAGCCGCGGACGATGTCGGTCGCCGCCAGTATCGCAACCGCGGCGATCAACACCGTGCCGATCCACGGCACGCTGCGCGCTGCCCACTGGCGTGAGGCGAACGCCGCAATGCCACTGACGCGACTCATTGGCGCATCCTCATCATCGATCCTGGAAATGGGAGCCGTCATTTCGCGTTAGGCGCCTTGCCGTCGCATGTCGATTCGAGAAGCGCCAGATTACAACTGAAACGGACCTCGCCGTCGCTCAGAATCCGTCGCCACCGATACCTCACAATCCGGTCGAAACAGCACACGGAGAATCGATGAAACTTGCTCAGCGGGTAGCCGTCATCACCGGCGCCGCGCAGGGAATCGGCGCCGCATGCGCGCGCTTGTTCGCCGCGCAGGGCGCCAAGGTTGCGGTGGCCGACATCAACGAAGCAACCGGAGTGGCGCTGGTCGACGAGATCGTCAAGTCGGGTGGCACCGCGATCTTTCAGCGAACCGACGTCGGCGCGGCGCGCGACTGCACGGCGCTGATCGAGCGGGCAGTCGTGCAATTCGGGCGCATCGACATCGTCGTCAACAATGCCGGCATCGTTCACGGCGCCGAGTTTCTCGACTTGGCAGAAGACGATTTCGACCGCGTGTTACGCGTCAACTTGAAAGGTGCGTTTCTGTGCGGGCAGGCCGCAGCGCGCCGCATGGTCGCACAGCCACCCCGCGAAGACGGCGACCGCGGCGTCATCATCAACATGTCGAGCATCAATTCGGTGGTCGCCATTGCGAATCAGGTGCCGTACACGGTCAGCAAGGGCGGCCTCAATCAGTTGACGAAAGTGATGGCACTTGCGCTCGCCCCGCATCGGATTCGCGTGATGGGCATCGGACCGGGTTCGATTGCCACCGAAATGCTGAAGGCCGCCGTGCTGACCGAAGGCCCGGCGCGGGCTCGCATCATGTCGAGGACGCCGCTACAGCGCCTGGGTGAGCCCGATGAAATCGCGAAAGTCGCGCTGTTTCTGGCCAGCGACGACGCGTCGTACATGACCGGTACCACGGTATACCCCGACGGCGGGCGGCTGGCTTTGAACTACACGGTGTGACGTGTCGACGATAGTGCTCGACCCGGCGCGCGAGCGCCGCATGCTGATGACGCTGGCGGCGATCCAGTTCACCACCGCGGTCGACTTCATGGTGATCATGCCGCTGGCGCCGCAGTTCGCGCGCGTGTTCGAGCTCAGCGCGCAGCAATTCGGTTGGCTGATTTCGGCCTATACGTTTGCCGCAGCGGCTGCCGGCATCGGTGCCGCGCTGGTGATCGAGCAGTTCGAGCGCAAGCGATTGCTACTCGCGGTCTACGTCGGCTTCGTGGCGGCCGCGGCCGTGACTGCCAGCGCGCAGAGTTTTTCGATGCTTCTGCTGGCGCGGGGGTTGGCCGGCGTCTTCGGCGGCGTGCTGTACGGCGTGATCTTCACGATCATCGGCGACACGATTCCCGAAGCGCGGCGCGGGCGCGCCACCGGAGTTGTAATGACCTCGTTCGCCGTCGCGACGGTGGCGGGCGTTCCGCTCGCGCTGTTGTTGTCGAACGCATTCAACTGGCGCGCTGCGTTTGTGATGGTGGCCATAGCGGGGGCCTTCAACGCATGGATTGCATGGCGGACCTTGCCGAACATCGCGCATGGCACCGCGGCCGAGATCGCCGAGCGGCGTGAGCGTCCCATGTGGAGTGAATTCGTGCAGACGCTGACCTTTCCGAATCACCTGCGCGCGTTCATGTTCACGCTGCTGATGATGGTTTCCGGCTTTATGGTGATTCCCTATATCAGCCTCTACATGACGTCGAACATCGGGCTGCCCGAAGCTCAACTGCCGCTCGTGTATCTGGCAGGTGGGATCGCGACTTTCTTTACTGCCCGCTGGTTCGGGCGCTGGGCTGATCGCGACGGCAAGCGCACCGTCTATCGCTGGATCGCGCTGATTTCGGTGGCGCCGCTGCTGATCGTTACGCATGCGCCGGCGCTGCCGCTGGTCGGCACGCTGGCGATCGCCACCGCGTTCTTTGTCTTCGTATCCGGCCGCATGGTGCCCGGCATGGCGGTCGTTACCAGCGCCGCACGGCCCGGCGCACGCGCGGCGTTCATGACGCTGAACGGCTCGATGATGCAGATCGGCTCCGGCCTTGCGGCGACTCTCAGCGGCGCGATGATTCAGCGCCTGCCGTCGGGCGCGCTGCTGCACTACAACTGGGTCGGGTGGATTGCCGCGGCCGCGACGCTGATTGCGATCTGGTGGGTCGGGACGATCGAAACACTCGATGCCGCGCCGACCGTCCCGATCATCGAGGAGCCGATCGGTTAACTTTAACTGCGCGCTTTGCGGCGCTTCGCAGATTTTTTGACGGGCTTTGCAGTCGTCGTCG
>JACCSD010000290.1 GCA_013813185.1 Burkholderiaceae bacterium | reverse complement strand
TGCCATTGCAGCCTTCCATCTTCGACATTTTCGCGACTCAGACATTTCTCGCCAAGCTCGCAGAGCGCGGCACGCTCAGCGAGACCGGGAAAGTCGGCGTGCTCGGCATGCGCGTTGATGAACGCACGCGCGCCGCCGAGCAGTTGCACCGATTCGTCGAAGGTCTGGGAATGCCGGTGGTGGGTTACCTGCGCGATACGCAAAACTATGTGCACCTGGCGGCGCAAGGGCTCACGCTATGGGATGTGGCGCCGAACCGCGTCGCCAAAGACCGTGAACAGTGGCAACCGCTGCTCCGATGGCTGGAAAGCTGACTCACCGCAAGCTGCGCAGCGGTGAAAACGAAAAAGTCGGAACGCTTTTCTTGCCCGGCAGCAGTGAAGTGGGCTGGATACGACTACTTCGAAGTACCTGAAACCTCTTCACCGCTACCTGTCTGGACTTGCTCGCGCCTTTGACATACAGCGGGACATGAACGTCAAACAAGCCCGCTGACTGCGCGAAACTTTTTCTGTCTGGCTATCTGAAGAAGAGCGTTTCGCACCATTGAGGCCGCTCTGAGATCAGCGTTGTGCTGGCACTTCCGCAGGAGTTCCGACCGGCTCGGTAACGAAGCCTATTTTGCTCAATCCGGCTTGCTGCGCCGACGACAGAACGAAGGCAACCCGCTCGTAGCGCGTGGCTTTGTCGGCCCGTACATGCACTTCGGGTACCGGCGACGCCTTGGCGGCGGCCGAAAATCGGGCGCGCAGCTGATCGTCAGTGATTGTTTCGGTGTCGAGGTAGACCTTGCCTTCGGCGTCGATCGACAGCTTGATCGTGCTGACCGCCGCTTCGGCCGCAGGCGCCGGGTCATTCGGCAGATCGAGTTTGATCGCGTACGACAGCAGAGGGGCGGTGATGATGAAGATCACCAGCAGGACCAGCATCACGTCGACAAGCGGTGTCACGTTGATCTCGCTCATCGGTTGCGACGGGCCGCTGTGTCGCTCGAATCCTCCGAACGCCATTTAGCAGCGGCAAGAAGAGGAAGGCGTTGCGCTCAAACCGCTCACGTGTTCGCCGGGAGCCGAGAGCCCATCGTCAGCGTCGCGTGCAGGTCGTGCGCGAAGCCGTCGAGCTGACCGAGCACTAGGCGATTCACGCGGGTGAACGCGTTGTACGCGAGTACCGCGGGAATGGCGACAGCGAGCCCGACCGCGGTCATGATCAATGCTTCGCCGACCGGGCCGGCTACTTTGTCGATCGCGATCTGCCCCGAGCGTGCAATGTTGATCAGCGCGTGATAGATGCCCCACACCGTGCCGAACAGTCCAACGAAGGGCGCGGTGCTCCCGACAGAGGCGAGAATTGTCAGACCCGACTCAAGCTTGCCGGCCGCTTCATTGATTCTTTGGCGCAACGCGCGCGTTATCAGTTCGGAGCGATCGATCTGCGCTGCCAAACTTCCTTCGGATGCCGGATGGGTAGCGGCACCGGCGGCGCCACTGGCCAGCGGCACGAAAATATTTTCTCGGTCGTGCGGCTTCAACTGAGCGACCGCCGACTCGACCGAGCTTGCACTCCAAAAATCATCGAGCGCCTTGGAAGCGCGGCGCACGCGCAACCACGCCCATGTCTTCCACACGATCAGGAACCAGCTGGCGACCGACATCACGAGCAGCACGTATGCGGTCAGGCGAATGACCGTGTCGGCCTGCGCCCAAAAGTGCGAAAGTCCGAGTGCGGTCACTTCCACGTGGTTTGCTTACCTTATTCCAAGGACGTCGAACATGTCGTACAGGCCGGTGCGACGGCCGGTCAGAAACCGCGCCGCCCGCATGCTGCCGGTGGCATACGACATCCGATTCGACGCCTTGTGCGTGATCTCGATGCGCTCGCCGACGCCGGCAAAGAGCACGGTGTGATCGCCGATCACGTCGCCACCGCGAATGCTGGCAAAGCCAATCGCGCCCGCCTTTCGTTCTCCGACAGTGCCTTCGCGCGCGTAAATCGCAACGTTGTCGAGCTTCTCGCCGCGAGCTTCGGCAACGACTTCGCCCATTTTCAGCGCCGTACCCGACGGCGCATCCACCTTGTGCCTGTGGTGTGTTTCGATGATTTCGACGTCGTACCCCTCGTCCAAAATACGTGCTGCCTGGTCCAGCAGCTTCAACATGGCGTTGACGCCCACCCCCATGTTCGGCGCAAAGACAATCGCGATTTTCTTCGCAGCCGCGCCGATCGCCTGCTTACCCGCTTCGTCGAATCCCGTCGTGCCGATCACCATATTGACGCCGGCGGTGGTGCAGGCATTCAAGTGAGCCAGCGTCGCCTCGGGGCGCGTGAAGTCAATCAGGACGTCCGCCGCACCGATTGATTTCAAGTCGGCAACGACCGGTACTCCAGTCGAGCGCCCGAGAAATTCGGCGCAGTCGCGTCCGGTCGCGGGACTGTCGGCACGATCGAACGCGGCCGTGATCGTTGCGTCGGGTTGCGCCAACGCCGTTTCGATCAACATGCGACCCATGCGGCCGGAGGCGCCGGCGATCGCAAGTTTCAATTGGAAGGCTCGCGTCCTGGCGCCGGGGTCAGAACGTCCGGCGCCTTCTCGGGCTGGCGCGGTGCCTGCCGGGGCTTCTTGCGCGCGTCTGGCCCGAGAATCAGCACGTCGGCCATGTGCTCCTGTGGCATCTCGTCGGATCTGAAAGAGTCGAGCTTGTTGTCCTTGAAAAGAACAGTGAGTCTTCGATTCTGAACCTCGCCCTTGAGAGGGTTGAGGTAGTACGCGTAGTCCCAGCGATCCTTATGAAACTCGCTGGTCAAAAGTGGCGTACCCAGCATGAAGCGCACTTGCTCGCGTGTCATGCCTTGCCGCAATTGCTCGACCATTTCCTTCGTGATGATGTTGCCTTGATGGACATCAGGACGGTACGGCCCAAGGAACGTCGGCGCCCAACCGGCCACCGAAGAACCGGCGCTCGACAACGTCTGGCACGCGCTTAGCGCGACGCACGAACCCAGCAACAGAAGCGCGACACGGTGAGTCATAGTGAAGACGACGCCGAAGAGGAAGCTCGTATGATATCCGTCAATGAGCTCGCTAATGAGCGGGCAGTTGCATTGGCAATGACCCGCATCCCGCCATCGTCCAGCGAACTGAAGAGCATCGGGCTTAAAGCAACGTTGCCCCGGCTCAAGGTGCTCGAGATTTTTCAACGCAGCTCCGAAGAGCTTGGCGTGCGCCACATGAGCGCTGAGGACGTCTACAAGGCTCTGATAGCCGAGCATATCGATGTCGGGCTTGCCACGGTGTACCGGGTGTTGACGCAGTTCGAGCAAGCCGGGCTGTTGGCGCGCAATCACTTCGAAGGCGGCCGCGCGATGTTCGAGTTGAATGAAGGGCCGCATCACGACCACCTTGTGTGCCTGACCTGCGGCCGGGTCGAGGAGTTTGTCGATGCTGAAATCGAAAACCGACAGCATGAAGTGGCGGCGACGCGCGGGTTCAAATTGCACGGGCACGCACTCGCTTTGTATGGCGATTGCACCAAGCCGAACTGCGAGTTTCGCCGTAAAGAGTAGGGGCCTGAACGCGTCGTTATCGCGGCGCGCAAGCGTTGGGCGGAGCTGGCCTGCCTGGGCGTCGGGCACTAAAGTGCCGACCACTGCGGTACTCACAACGCCGGCGCAAAAAAAGGCTAAAGCGTTTTTTTGCTTAACACCCCCGGCGTTGCTCCGTTCCTCGGGCGACGCCCCGAAGGCAGGCCAGCTCCGCCCAACGCTTGCGTTCGGGACACTTTCACTTACTGTGGGGAAAGGAAAAAAACATCTCGTGCGCGGCGGCGCAGCTGCGCCAGCCGCTGCTGCGGTACTCAGCAAATATCACATCGAAATGCGCTGCGTAGTCGCAGGATCGAACCAGTGCGCGGCGCCCGCCTTGAGTCCCAGCTGCAACAAGGAACCCGGTGCCGGATTGTCGTGCGGCCCCGTGCGCACGATCGTGTCGTGACCGGCGACGGTGCCGTGAATCAGATGTTCTGCGCCGAGCATCTCGACGGTTTCGACTTCCATCGACAAGTTGTTGCCGCCAAGCCGCATGTGTTCGGGCCGTATGCCCAGGATCAACTCGCGTCCCGCCAGCGCTAGCGCGTTTTCTGGCAGTGCAATCGTTGTTTCGAGCGCCTCGAACACATTGCCGTCGCTCGCCACTTTGCCTTTGAACAGGTTCATCGGGGGCGAACCGATAAAGCTTGCGACGAACGTCGTTGCCGGCCGCGAGTAGACGTCGTCGGGCGTGCCGATCTGTTCGGCGCGGCCCGCGTTCATCACGATCATGCGCTGTGCAAGGGTCATTGCCTCAACCTGATCGTGCGTCACATACAGGCTCGTCGTCTTCAGGCGCCGATGCAGCTTCTGAATCTCCAGCCGCGTTTGCACGCGCAGCTTCGCGTCCAGATTCGACAGCGGCTCGTCGAAGAGGAACACCGCGGGCTCGCGCACGATCGCGCGGCCCATCGCGACACGCTGCCGCTGGCCACCTGAAAGCTGGCGCGGCTTGCGTTGCAAGAAATTGCTCAGCTCAAGAATGGCCGCTGCATCATTGACTCGTTTTTCGATGTCGCTTCTTGCCAGACGGCGGATTTTCAGGCCGTACGCCATGTTGTCGTACACGCTCATGTGCGGGTACAGCGCGTAGTTCTGGAACACCATCGCGCAGTCGCGGTCTTTCGGCTCCAGTTCATTGACGATCCGGTTACCGATGCGGATCGTGCCTGCGCTGATCTCTTCCAGACCGGCGACCATGCGCAGCAGCGTTGACTTGCCGCATCCCGACGGGCCCACCAGCACGACGAACTCACCATCGGTGACCGCGACGTCGATGCCATGTACCACCTGCATGGCGCCGTAACTTTTGCGAACGTCGATGAATTCGATCGAGGCCACTATTTTTCTGTCTCCACCAGACCCTTGACGAACCACTTCTGCATCAGCAACACGACGAACGCCGGCGGCAACATCGCGAGCATCGCCGTGGCCATGATCAGGTTCCAGTCGTTGGCCGCGTCACCGCCGGCGATCATCCGCTTGATGCCCATCACGACCGGGTACATGTTCTCCTGCGTTGTGACCAGCAGCGGCCACAGATACTGATTCCATCCGTAAATGAACTGAATCACGAACAGCGCGGCAATGCTGGTGCGCGAAAGCGGGAGCAGCACATCCCAGAAAAAGCGCATCGGTCCGGCGCCATCGATGCGTGCGGCTTCGGCGAGCTCATCGGGTACGGTCAGAAAGAACTGACGGAACAGGAAAGTCGCCGTGGCCGAGGCGATCAGCGGCACCGTCAGCCCGGCGTAGCTGTTCAGCATGCCGAGATCGGATACGACTTCGTACGTCGGGCCGATGCGCACCTCGACCGGCAGCATAAGGGTGACGAAAATCGCCCAGAAAAAGAAATTGCGAAACGGAAATCGGAAGTAGACGATGGCGAACGCCGACAGCAAGGAAATCGTGATCTTGCCGAGCGCAATCGTCAACGCGCTGACCAGGCTGACGAACATCATGCGGCCCACCGGTGCTGCGGAGCCTGCGCCAGCATCGGTGCCGAAGAGCACCGCCATGTAGTTTTGCAGCATCTGATCGCCCGGCACCAGCGGCATCGGCGCCTGCACGATCGCTTGCGCGGTGTGGGTCGATGCGACCAGCGTCACGTACACCGGGAACGCGACAATCAGCACGCCGAGGATCAGGACCAGATGCGTCAGAACGGTCAGGGCAGGGCGGCGTTCGACCATGTCAGTATCGCCGGTCCGCCCCAAGATACTGACGCGCCCCCGCGGGGGGCAGCGAACGCAGTGAGGCGCCATCGGGCATCATTTAGTACTGGACTTTCTTTTCAATATAGCGAAACTGCACCACGGTCAGCGCGATGACGATCGCCATCAGCACGACCGACTGCGCCGCCGAGCTGCCGAGATCGAGCCCCTTGAAACCGTCGTAGTACACCTTGTAGACGAGAATCGCCGTTTCTTTGCCCGGCCCGCCCTGCGTCGACGCATCGATGATCGCAAACGTTTCGAAAAACGCATAAACGATGTTGATCACCAACAGGAAAAACGTCACCGGCGACAGCAGCGGAAACACGATCGTCCAGAAGCGCCGCCAAGGGCCGGCGCCGTCGATCGCCGCTGCTTCGATCAACGACTTGGGAATTCCCTGCAGGCCCGCGAGAAAGAACAGAAAGTTGTAGCTGATCTGCTTCCACACCGCCGCCATTACGATCAGCGCCATCGCATGATCGGCGTTGAGCAGATGGTTCCACTCGTAGCCGATCAGGCGCAATGCGTACGGCACGATTCCGATCGACGGCGCGAACATGAAGAGCCAGAGCACGCCGGCCACTGCCGGTGCTACCGCGTACGGCCACACCAGCAATGTCTTGTAGACCGCCGAGCCGCGCAGCGCGCGATCGGCGAACACCGCCAGCACCAGCGCGATCGAGATGCCGAAGCCCGCCACGAGCACCGAAAAAATCGCCGTGGTCTTGAACGAATCGATGTACGTCTCGTCGGCAAACAGCTGGCGAAAGTTATCCAGCCCGACAAACTCACGCGTAGCGCCGAACGCGTCCTGAATTTGCACCGACTGCAATAACGCTTGCCCCGCCGGCCAGAAGAAGAAGACACCGATCACCGCCAGCTGCGGGGCCAGCAACGCCCAGGGCAACCACGTGGAACGGAAGCGGACGCGCTTTTCCATGGGCCGGGATGCTAGCGGCTTTCCTTTCGAGCACGCAAAAAAAAAGGCCCGCGGGCGCGGGCCAGGGTTTGATACGTGCGGTGTCTAAGTGCCGGTCGGAGAGCTCGGATGCGGAGGAGTACGCGGAGAGCACCGGCAGATCAGACAAGAGAACTATAAGCAGCGATGCTTGTTTGCGCATTCATCCAAACGGCCAATGCGCCTGCCTTGCCGACAGCCGGTCGGTATGAGCAACGCAGCACGGCGTCAGGTCATCGAAGCTCGTCGCTGTCGTCGGTTAGCTGCGATAACGCGGAACCAGAGTCCGTTGTCAGCAAGCCGGCGCGTACATAGGTCGCAAGCTTATGCCGCGTGTCGATGATGTCGAGGTTGCGCATCTGCAGCTGGCCGATCCGATCGGCCGGTGTGAAGCTTGAGTCGCCCTTTTCCATCGTCAACCGGTCGGGGCGGTAAGTGAGGTTGGCCGACACGGTGTCGAGGATGGAATAGTCATTGCCGCGGCGCAGTTCGACGGTGACCTCGCCGGTTACCGCACGCGCCACCCAGCGCTGCGCGCTCTCGCGCAGCATGATCGCCTGCGGGTCGAACCAGCGCCCGTGGTAAAGCAACCGTCCGAGGCGCCGCCCGCCGTCGCGATACTGCTCGATCGTGTCTTCGTTGTGGATGCCGGTGATCAGTCGCTCGTAGGCAATATGCAGCAGCGCCAGCCCGGGCGCTTCATAAATGCCGCGGCTTTTTGCTTCGATGATGCGATTCTCGATCTGGTCGCTGATGCCCAGTCCATGGCGGCCCCCAATCCGGTTCGCTTCGAGTATCAACTCGGCTGGACCATCGAACTCGCGACCGTTTAGTGCGACGGGCTGGCCTTGATCGAATCGGACGCTGACTTCTTCGCTCGCGATGGCGACCGAATCGCGCCAGGACGCTACGCCCATGATCGGATCGACTATGCGCACGTTGCTAGAAAGGAGCTCGAGATCCTTGGCCTCGTGCGTTGCGCCCAGCATGTTGGAGTCGGTCGAATACGCCTTGTCTGCCGACATCTTGTAGGCGTGGCCGCGCGCGCGCATGAACTCGGACAACTCGGCGCGCCCTCCCAATTCGTCGATAAATGTCTGATCAAGCCAAGGCTTGTAAATCTTCAGCTCCGGATTGGCGAGCAGGCCGTAGCGGTAGAACCGCTCGATATCGTTGCCCTTGTAGGTGCTGCCGTCGCCCCAGATGTGGACCTCGTCCTCCTTCATTGCGGCGACCAGTAGCGTGCCCGTTACAGCGCGCCCGAGCGGCGTCGTGTTGAAGTAAGTGAGCCCCGCGGTGGAGATGTGGAACGCGCCGCATTGCAATGCTGCAATCCCTTCGGCAGCCAGCTGGGAACGGCAGTCAATCAGCCGCGCTTTCTCGGCGCCGTACTCGAGCGCGCGGCGTGGGATGCTGTCGTAGTCGGGCTCGTCGGGCTGTCCGAGATGCGCGGTATACGCGTACGGGATTGCTCCTTTGTCGCGCATCCACAGCAATGCGGCGCTGGTATCGAGTCCGCCGGAAAATGCGATGCCCACTTTGTCGCCGGTGGGAAGGTGTTGCAGGATGGTGGCCATGGTTAGCTGACGCTCTTGCCGAGCAACAGGTACTCCATCAGCGCTTTCTGCACATGGAGCCGATTCTCGGCCACGTCCCACACGAGTGACTGCTCACCGTCGATCACGTCGGCGCTGACTTCCTCGCCGCGGTGCGCAGGCAGACAGTGCATGAACACCGCATCACGCCCTGCGGCCTGCATCATCTCGGCGTCAACTTGCCA
Organism: Burkholderiaceae bacterium; assembly: GCA_013813185.1. Taxonomy (GTDB): domain Bacteria; phylum Pseudomonadota; class Gammaproteobacteria; order Burkholderiales; family Burkholderiaceae_F; genus JACCZX01. Next base: position 5,779 of record JACCSD010000290.1, on the reverse strand, counting down.
GTCCGAAAAAGCCTTGGTCCGAACTTCGTTCTCAGCTTCGAAACCCATGCTCGTCCACACGTCGGTCGTCACCAGGTCGGCTCCGCGCGCAGCTTGCATCGGATCGGCAAAGACCTGCAGATGCTCGCCGTCCTGCGCCAGCGACGCGTCCAGCGCATAGCCCGGCGGTGTCGAGACATTGAGCCGAAAACCAAGACCCTGCGCGGCCTGCAACCACGTGTACGCCATGTTGTTCGCATCGCCGATCCACGCCACGGTTCGACCGGCGATCGGTCCGCGGTGCTCGATGAACGTGAAAATGTCGGCCAGGATCTGGCACGGGTGATACTCGTTGGTCAGCCCGTTGATCACCGGCACGCGCGAATGCGCAGCAAAGCGCTCGAGCTTCGCTTGTCCGAAGGTGCGGATCATCACGATATCGACCATCCGCGAAATGACGCGCGCGGTGTCTTCGATGGGTTCGGCGCGGCCGAGCTGTGAATCGCCCGTGGTGATATGGATGACCGATCCGCCCATCTGATACATGCCGGCTTCGAACGACACGCGCGTACGCGTCGACGCTTTCTCGAACACCATCGCCAGCGTGCGATCAGCCAGTGGTTGATAAAACTGGTAGCGCTTGAATCGGTCCTTGATGATGCGTGAGCGTTCAAATACCCACTCGAGCTCGGTGCGATCAAAGTCGGCAAATTGCAGGAAGTGTCGAATGCCGCCGGCCATGCAACTCAGGCCGCCTTTGCGGTTGCGCCTGGGCTCACGTCTGTCTGCGGGCGCAGGAACGCCGCGATCAACGGCGCCAGGCGCTCGACGACCAGAGCGGCTTCCTCCGTGCTCAGGATCAGCGGCGGCAGCATTCGAATCACGGTGTCGTGCGTGACGTTGATCAGCAATCCGGCAGCGAGTGCTTGCCGGACCAATTCACTGCACGGGCGATCGAGCTCGATGCCGATCATCAGGCCCATGCCGCGGATCTGCACGATGCCACCGACACCGGCCAACTTGCGCTTCAGTCCGCCGACGATGCGCTCGCCCTGCGCGACGGCGTTCGCCATCAGGCCGTCTTTCTCGATGATCTCGAGCGTTTCGAGTCCGGCGCGCATTGCCAGCGGGCCGCCGCCGAAGGTCGTGCCGTGGTTTCCCGGCCCAAAGACGCCAGCCGCGGGACCGGCAGCTACACATGCGCCGATGGGTACGCCCGATCCGAGTCCCTTCGCCAGCGTCATCACATCGGGCTTGATGCCGGCCCAGTGATGCGCAAACCATTTGCCGGTGCGCCCGATGCCGCTCTGGATCTCGTCGATCATCAGCAGCAGTCCGCGCTCGTCGCACAACTGCCGCAGCGCCTTGACGTAATCCAGATCCGCCACGTAGATGCCGCCTTCGCCCTGCAGCACTTCGAGCCACACCGCGAGTACGCGGCGGTCCGCGTCGGCGGTGCGCTTTACCGCGCCGATATCGTTGTAGGGAACGCTGATGAAGCCGGTAGGAAATGGCTCAAACCCCTTGCGAGCTCTGTCGCTGCCAGTCGCCGCCAGCGTAGCCAGCGTGCGGCCGTGCCACGCGCGCTCCATCACGATTGTTTGCGCTGCGGGCTCTCCACGCTTGTGTCCGAACATGCGGACCAGTTTTAACGCCGCTTCGTTGGCTTCCGAGCCGGAATTCGCGAAAAACACTTCTTGCATGCCGGACAGGGCACAGATGCGGTCGGCCAGCGCTTCCTGTTCGCGCACTCGGTAAACATTCGACGTATGAATCAGTCGGCCCACCTGATCGGCGAGCGCCGCGGTCAGCCTCGGATGCGCGTGGCCCAGGCCGTTGACTGCGATCCCCGCGAGCGCGTCGAGATATTCCTTGCCGTGTTCGTCGTACAAGCGAGCGCCTTTGCCGTGAGTAAACGCAATAGGCAGCCGGTTGTAGGTGTTCATCAGGTGCGTCATCGTTTCCAGTCCTTGCTGGCCAAAAGAGAACGCGGCAAGTCATGCCTCCGTCGCCGCGTTACGACGAGATTATAAGAGCGAGTTGATCTGCTTCATCGCGGAGCGCAAGCGTTGGGCGGAGCTGGCCTGCCTGGGCGTCGGGCACTAAAGTGCCAACCACTGCGGTACTCACAACGTCGGCGCAAAAAAAGGCTAAAGCCTTTTTTTGCTCAACACCCCCGGCGTTGCTCCGTTCCTCGGGCGACGCCCCGAAGGCAGGTCAGCTCCGCCCAACGCTTGTGCGTGAGGCAATGTCACTTGTTGTGGGGAAGGAAAAAACACCTCAGGTTGAGACAACGTCGCGACAGCGGCTGCGTGGTGCCAGTAATCCCGCCTCGCGCAATTCGCGCAACGCCTACGCCGCCCGCCGACGCGGCGGCCGGCTCGCCACCAGCGCAATCAGTTGGTGTTCCTCGTCAGACGACAGCACGCGCACCGACGGTACGTAGCCTTGATACACGACGCCGTGCAGCTCGACCTTGTTCTGAACGCGCAGATAACGAACGAGATATTCGACGATGTTGTCGTTGATGCGCTGGCCTGGAACCAGTACGGGGATCCCCGGCGGATACGGAACGATCTGGTCGCAACTGATGCGCCCGGCGAGCCCGCGATTGACCTGATCGTTGTCATCCAGCAAGGGCACTAGCTCGCCGGTCGCGTAGTACGCGTCGCGCGGGAGGAATGCGAGATCGGTGAAAGGCGGAAGATCGGGCGTGCGGTACAACCGGCGCGGCGCGCGCTTTTCGCGCGCGATGCGCATCAGCGCGTCGTACAGCCGCGAACATTTCGAGCGCGTCGTGCCGATCGTCAGCAGCAATGTCAGCGTGTTGAACGTCGATTTTTCGACGGTGATGTTGAAGCGAGTGAAGAGCTCATTCTGCAGGTCGTCGACGGTCATACCGCACGATGCAACGTCGACGGTGATCTTGGTCGGATCGAGCCGGATACCATCGTGTTTGACTTCCTCCGGCAGCAGATCATCCAGCTCCAGCACGCGAAACACGCCGGTCGAATTGATCTGTTCACGCAATTCATCGGCCAGCATCAGAGTCCGCTGCAGCAGCTTGTAGCCTTCGAGCACTGCCTGTTTGCGACTAACGTCGAGGCTCGCAATCATGCTGTACATCGGGCTGGTCGATGTATGCATGTTGAAGTTTTCGCGGAAAATATGCTCGTTGAACGTCGGATCGTTCACATGGATGTACGCGGCCTGCGACAGCGCCGACAAAGTCTTGTGCGCCGATTGTGTGACGTAATCGGCACCGGACTCGAGCGCGGTCGGGCGCAGCGCCGGATGAAACCGCGCGTGCGCGAACCAAGCCTCGTCGATCAACACCTTGATATCGCGTGCATGCGCTGCGTCGATGATTGGCTTCAGGTCGTAGCGCAATCCGTCGTACGTGCAAGAGGTCAACACGAGCAGCTGCGCTTCGGGATGCTCGTCGATCGCTTTCAAGATCGTTTTCTTCGGCACCGGACCGAACACGCCGTACTTCCGGTTGACCGAGGAGTCCATGTAGATCGGCTGCGCACCCGACAACACGACGCCGTGATGCACCGACTTATGGCAGTTGCGATCGAGCAGTAGTGTTTCGCCGGGCGCGATCAATGTCTGCAGGATCACCTTGTTGGCGGTCGAAGTGCCGTTGGTCGCAAAAAAAGTGCGTCGCGCACCGAACGCGCGCGCCGACATCTGTTGCGCTTCGGCGATTACGCCGGTCGGCTCCATCAGCGAATCGAGTGCCTTCACCGACACCGATAAGTCGGCGTCGAACACGTGCTCGCCCATGAAGTCGTAGAACTCGTTGGCCCACGCGCTGCCACGCATCGAATCGCCGCTCGAGTGGCCGGGCGTGTGCCAAGCGTCCTTCGCGGCCATCACATACGCTTTCAGCGCATCGTAAAAAGGAGTGCGCGCGCGCTCGGCGATCTGCGCATTCAAGATGCGGTACACGCCGCGGTAGTCGCGTTCCTCGCGATAAAAGTAGCCGTCGACCGCTTCGGTGAACAGCGCGTCGACGACCTGATCTTCTTTCTCTTTCTCGATCAGGATGTAGATGTCGAGCTCGGGGCGCAGCGACGTGATTTTCTGCACCAGCTTCAGCGCCGACACTTGCAGGTTGCGCTTGCCGTCGCCGTTCTTGCGGGCAACCTTGCCGTTCGAGCGACTATCGGACACCGCGTACAGCTTGTCGTCGACGATCGCGGTTTGAATGTCGCCGTCACGCTCGATCAACGCCAGCCCTTCCTTCGCAGTCAGCGCGCCGATAAACGAGATGCCGAAAGGGTTGTCGAGTGCGCGGGCGGCCGCGTTCAGCCCCTTGAGCAGCTCGCGCAAAATCAACGGCTCGTCATTGATGACGAGCACTTTGGAAGATGGCTTGGCCATAAGTAAGCGTTGTTCGTGTACGCGAACGCTACGCGTTCGCACGCGCACTCACAACGACTTAGTTAGGCGGGCAGGCTTCGGAGCGGGCGGGCGCCTGCTTGCACACGACTGCGAGAACGTCGCTGGCGGCGTCTGCACGCCCAGCCGCTAGGACATCGCCTTGACGGCGGCAGCCAAGCGGCTCTTGTTTCGTGAGGCGGTGTTCTTGTGCACGACTTTCTTGTCGGAAATCGAATCGATCACGCTGGTTGCTTGGTGCAATGTGTCGAGCGCCACTTTTTTGTCGCCACCTTCGATCGCCTTGCGGACCGATTTGATCGCGGTGCGCAGGCGCGAGCGCTGCGCCGAGTTATGCGCATTGCGCACGGTCGACTGACGTGCCCGATGACGGGCTTGCTTGGTATTGGCCATAAGATTCGTGTCCGGCGGAGCGATGCTCAGCGTGTGCTGAGAAAGGGGCGGCACTATAGCAAACCGGACGCCCGATCTGCAGGTTTCTTATCTACGAACCCACATTGCTGCGTGCTCTAGCCACCGTTAGCGGCCTGACCTTCGTATCCCGCCTCACCGGGCTGGCGCGGGACATGTTGATCTCGAGAATCTTCGGCGTCAGTGCCGAGACCGACGCCTTTAACGTCGCGTTCCGCATCCCCAACCTGCTGCGCCGAATGTTTGCCGAGGGCGCATTTCAGCAGGCGTTCGTTCCGATGCTGGCCGATGTTCGCAGCCGTGATGAAGCAGGCACGGGTGCGTTCGTTGGGCGTATGGCGTCGGCCTTGTTCTGGGTGCTACTTGCTATTTCAACCCTAGGGGTCATCGCCGCGCCGGTGCTGGTCTGGCTGCTCGCCTCCGGATTGGCTCGCAACCCGGATGCGTTTGAGCTGGCGACCGTGATGACGCGCTGGATGTTTCCGTACATCCTGTTCATGTCGCTGGTAGCGCTCGCGGCCGGTGCACTGAATACGTACCGCCGGTTTGCGGTACCGGCGGCCACGCCGGTGCTGCTGAACGTGTCGTTCATCGTGTGTGCGTTATGGGTGGCCCCCCATCTTGAGCGGCCGATCATGGCGCTTGCATTCGCCGTCGTGATCGGCGGGGCGCTGCAGCTTGGGATGCAGCTGCTCGCGCTGCGCGCGATCGGCGTCGGCGTTCGCTGGTCGTCGCCGCTCGCCGCGTTTCGCGACCCCGATGTGCGCCGGGTGGGGGGCTTGATGCTGCCGGCTGTGTTTGCGGTATCGGTCGCGCAGATCAGCATCATCATCAACACGAACATCGCGTCGCACCTGGCCATCGGCAGTGTGACCTGGCTGGCGTTTGCCGACCGATTGATGGAGTTTCCGACTGCGCTGCTCGGCGTCGCACTGGGGACGGTGCTGCTGCCGAGTCTATCCACAGCGTTTGCCGAAAAGCG
>JACCSD010000270.1 GCA_013813185.1 Burkholderiaceae bacterium | reverse complement strand
GCCGTTGCAGCAGCGCATTCAGCGATTCAACCAGCGGCCGAACTTCGATTGGCAACTCTTCAACCGTGACCGGCTGCAGCGAAGTGGGATCGCGTCGCGACAATGTGTGCGCCACTTCAGTAAGCGGTGCGAGCCCGCGCCCTACGATCCACCAACCCAGCAGACCGAGAAACGGCAGCACGATGATGACCGGCAACAACAACCGCCCGGTGCTGCGCGCCGCCAGCTCGGCACGTAAGGCGGTTGGCTGCGCGACCTGGATGGCTTGATTTCCCGACGGCGTCGCATAGATGCGCCACGCGCGGCCGTCGTGATCCAGCGTCGCAAAGCCTTCTGCATTCAATCTCGGTAGTGGATCGATTGCGCGCGAGCTGTAGGGCCGCGCGAATGCCGGATCCCAAATTTGAACCAGAACGCGCAGCTCGGGGTCATCACTCGCACGTTGCAAACGCGCCAGGTCGAGCTGGGTATGGTCTCGCAGCGAAAGCGCGATCTGGCGCAGCTCTTCGTCGAGCAGGAAGTCGACCTCGCTGCGCGCCGACGCATAAGTGGCGATCGCTGCGATCGTTCCCGAGCCGAGCAAAGCTCCGAGCAGCGCGATCAGCAAACGACGCCGTATCGAGAAAGTGCGCATCAGTCGAGCGTGTAGCCGAGCCCGCGCACGTTGCGGATGATCGATTCGCCGAGCTTGCGACGGAGGTTGTGGACATGCACCTCGATCGCGTTGCTGCCGACCGCTTCATTCCAGCCGTAGAGCTTCTCTTCCAGTTGCGAGCGCGAGACGATGCTGCCTGCGCGCTCGGCGAGCGCCAGCAGTAACGCGAACTCGCGCGCCGATACATCGACGGATCCACCGTGCAGCCGCACCTCGTGCGTTGCGGGATTCAATGTCAACGCTCCACGCTCGATCAGCGGTTCGGCGCGACCCGCAGCGCGACGTAGCAGCGCCCGCACGCGCGCCGACAGCTCATCCAGGTCGAACGGCTTCACCAAATAATCGTCGGCGCCGGCGTCGAGCCCCTTGATGCGGTCAGCGACGGTGTCGCGCGCGGTCATGATCAGCACCGGAACATCGTCCTTGCGCGCCCGCATGGTTTTGAGCACGTCGATGCCGTCCTGCACCGGCAAGCCGATGTCGAGCAGCACCAGCGAGTAACGGTGCGTGCCCATCGATAGCTCTGCCGAGCGTCCATCGCGCACCCAATCGACCGCGTAGCCGTCCGCGGCGAGGCCGGCTACGACTGCCTCGCCAATCATTGGATCGTCTTCGACGACAAGCACACGCATCGCGAGGTAGGCCCATGGCAGGGCCGCAACGATAACTCGGCGGGGACGGCTGTCGAATTTTCACGTCCGGCACGGACTTTCGAACCTGTGGGGAATCCGTGGGTGCCCTCGCTTCAAAGTGCTTTCCATGCCGGCACGAGCCGGAGACAACCGGAGCCAACCATGACATCGCGTACTTCCAGATTTCCCGCCGCCGCCAAACGTCGCGAACCCTCGCAACTCGGCTCGGCACCCGCCGCAATGATCTTAGGGTCGCTGCTTGTGGCAGCCACCATTTACTTCCAGTCGCCGGCCCACTCGACGCCGCTCGATGTGGGCACCGCTGCCGAAGCTTCAGCAGCCTTGGCAGCCACCAAAGGGCACGGCTCCGCAGCCAAGATCGCCGAGCTCGAAAAGGGATTTTGGGTCTGCGACTACATCGGTACGACGCGAGGCACTGAAGGGCCATACGGCGTTACCTGCGGCGCGAATTTCGAAGAGCTGAAACAGACGAGATTCGGGGGCGATTTTGACGCGCTGGTCGAGTGGTGGCGCGTCAACAAGGCCGCGCAACACAAAGCGCTCGAGTCAGTCGGCTCCGCGCAGTACTGAGCACTCAAATCATCGGTGCATTTCCGTTGATGTAACCCTCCCATCCGGGAGTTCAACCAAGCAGTCCAACCAGGAGATAGTTATGAAACGCAATAGCAAAATTCTATCAGTGATCACCGCCGCCGTAGTTGCATTGTTGGCCGCGGGCTGTGTGAGCGTACCGGGCGATTACGCCGAAGATCACGTTGAGACCTTCATGCCGGTCGATCGTGGGACGGGTGCTTAATTAGCAGCAAAGTCGTAGCGCCGCCCCCGGCGCTGCGACTCCGTTTGATTTCGGTCAATTAACATTACCTATCAGTATCCTAACCCGTGCTGCCTCCGAAAGTCCCTGTCTCACTGAGGTTTCGGATTGCAGCGTCGAGCGCGGTACGTGCCTGCTGCAGCGCTTCTCGCTCTCGCACACCCTCCGGTGCGTCGTCGATCGCCGTGGACGCCTCTCTTAACTTGTTAATAAGTGTCCGTGTATTGAAACCTCTATTGTCCTCAGTCATGGTCCTCCTTAACCGCTGCCAAGTTAGTGACAAAACTACTGTGACTCGCGCGAGAGTGCTCGATCGCGAATTTGCTCGGTTTCAGAGGAAGGTGCAAGCCCCATCAGCAGGGAAAGCATGTCACGCAGTCGTCGATAAACACTCAAAGCCTCGCTTTTTTGTCCGCAGCGTAGGTGCGCACGCATCAGGGCTCGAGCTAAATCCTCGGAAGCCGGATCGTGCAGTAAAGCCTGCCGAAGCGCCGGAATTAGGTCGGAGTCTGGTGAGCCAGCCAGAATGGAATCCGCGGTCAGCAACACATGCCGAACACTAGATGCGATCGCCTCCCGGCCCGCCAATAACCAAGGGGATTCCTCTTCTCCCGCACAGAAGACCCCCTTGTAATGGGTCAGAACGGCTTTCACGCTTGAGGCAGCCTGATCGATCGTTCTCGCGCGGCTGCTTGCGTGGTCATCACGAGCTTTCCGTACATCTGCGAGCGCGTCCCGCAATGGTTTGATATCCGTCCAAACACGGATCGGGGACAGTCGCACGCGCCCTTCACTGACCAGGATGGCATCTTCACATTCGAGCAACTTGCGCAAGCGGCTGATCGCCATATCAAGTGACTTGCGCGCACTATCTGCGTCCGCATCGGGCCACAATCGCTCGACGATCCAGGATTTTTCGGCGAATTCGCGACCGAGTGCCTGGCTCGTAATCAGGAGTCTGAGTAGCTCAAGCGGTTTGTCCTGCGCCTTGTGGGACGGTCGGTAGAAACGGCCACCAATATCTAGGCGAAACTCACCGAGCGTCTTGACGCGTACGGGCCAGGGCCACGTTGGCCCGGCCGCCGGGGATGGCTTCAACTTCTTTATCGCTATCAGTTGCTGTACGAACTCCGATTCAATGTTGTTGTCTAGTGCTGCTTCGCATATACGCGTCAAGGGTTGACGCGCGCGGTCTAGCAAATTGAGGAAGTTAATTTGCCTCGCGTTCTTTAAGCCACTGCGCAAGTGTTGATCGATGCCGCCGGTCATCAAAAATTGCAGGCAGTGCGCTATTGCAAAACCGGCTTCTATCGGGACGGCATCATGCTGTTTGATCAACGTCAGGGCGTCCGCTAGGCGTTCATTAGCGGCAAGCGCGTAGACAAGCTCGACTTCGAACTTGCGTAAATTGGCTCCATTGAAACCGGCTGGAACTGCCAAACGCATCGCATCCTCCGCCCAGCGAAGCCCGTCCGTATGCCGCTCTTGCAGCAACAACAGGCGCGCCATGATTCGCGCGAACTCGGCGCGCTGTGCGGGCGGACAAGCTCCGGCCAAATGCTCGAGGCGGTCAAGCTCGGCGGCGGCTTGCGGCAGCATCTGCGCCTTCATCCAGTGATCGGCCAGCGCGAGCGATAACTCGAACTGTAATCGCAATGAACTGCTTTGCTCAGCGAGTGCGCGTGCTTGTTGCAGATACTCTAAAGATGCGGCAGTGTTGCCCACTTCGAAATGCGCATACGCCGCGGCGATTAGCCAGCGTCCTCGGTGTAAAGCGCCGCCGATGCCGTCCTGAATCAGTCGTCGTGTGGCAACTATCGCGTTGGATGCCTGTATCTGGTCGCCGTGGAAGACTCGCGCGTGTTCAATAAGGAGACGGCCTGCTTGGACTCGTTGATCATGCGATAGCCATACACTTTCCATCTCCAGAAGCTGCATCAGCCGCGGGATCGACTCAAGGGATTTGCTCTGTGCCGGATACTCTCCCTGCATGAGTGCGGCGCAAACGATTGCCATCAGTAGGGTTGGCTCAAATCTTTCGGTCGATGCGATCGGCGTTTCGCCGCCAACGTCACGGTGGCGCTGAATCCAAATTTCCAGTTCGCGCAAATCGGCGTGTTCGAGCCCGAACGCAATGACCATGCTGGCTGCAGCCAGCCGCATTCCGAATACATCCGAAGCTGTCCCAAACGCCGAGTGCGCCTGCGCAAACCAGACGCGTGCCCGTTCTTCATCGATTCGTAGCAGTGCTTGTCCGGTCCAGAAGCAAAGCCATGCATTGCAATGAACGTCGGGCGCTGGCAATTTAGCGATCGAGTCCATTAACAGATCAATCTGCCCCCGTGCCGCATAGTGTTCCGCAAGCTGCTGCAAAACGCTGATTGCGCGTGCCGTCGATTGGTTCTCGACCAGCAAAGCAAACGCCGCTTCCGTCTGACCACACTCGATCAGTGTGCTTGCTGTGTGCTCCGCCAGCGCTCGGGCTGCGGCTTGACCTAGGCGCGAGTGTGTCAACGCCTGCATGCCCTGTCGGACCAGGCCGTGAGCTTCGAACACTTCTGTCTCGCCCGCGCCGACTCGTCGCAGTATCCCGCTCTCAACCAGGGCGTCGAGTTGCAGCGCCGCTTCTGTTCCAGCCAACGCGACTGCTATCGATCGCGTGAGTTGCGTTACGAACGCGGTCTGTAGAAGTAACTCCCGTTGTGGCTGTGGCATACGCTCGACCAGTTTCGTCAGCAAGTGCGAATGAATGCGCTCGACAGTTTGGACACCGAGGGCACTCTTCGGATCGGTGTCACGTAACAGCTCGCACGCGAGAACCAGCGCCCCGGCGTGGCCGCCGGTTAGCGCGGCGATGCTTTCGCTGTGTGCGGCGCTGATGCGCAGGGCTGCGATCATCACCGTGCATTCGTCGACCTCGAAACGCAGATCGGCATCGTTCAACAAGGCAAGCTGTCTTGATCCGATTAAATCGAAGAATGATGTAGGTGCGATCGGCTGAGATACGAAGAGAAGCTCGACGCCGTTCGCGGCAGCCGCAACAATTGCAGCCAGCGCCCGCTGCATTTCCTCGTTCGTAACGCGGTGCACGTCGTCCAGCACGATCAACACCGGCTTCGCTAGTTGCCCGCTAAGCCCCGCAGCAAAACGCTGCGCAAACTCGTGCTGTCGCTCATGATCGTCGCTGGAAAATTTTGGTAATTGCCTCGTGAGCCGTAGTTGCGTGCGAATCGCCTGCGCGAACTCCGCGTAGAAAAACGCCGGATCGTTATCTCGCTCGTCGAGCCGATACCAGACAAGCGGTTTGCTACTGCGGCGCGCATAACTCGCCGCCAGTGTCGATTTTCCGGTTCCCGACGGCGCCTGCAGCCATTTAGCGGCCGCGGGCAGTTTCGCTAGCGCATCGACAAGCCTTGCACGCTCGATGACGCCGTCGAGCGAGGGCGCGCTCGTCTTGATCGTGACCGGGAAGTGCGAGTCGCGCATGGTTCAGCGAAGGCTGACACACGCTACGACCTCCCACCGACGCGCGTCAAGTCGCAGAATCAGCTCTGCGCCTGCGGTCTTCTATGGTTCCGCCCGAGCGAGCCTACGAAAAATGCCGCTGCTGCTCGATCAGCCGAATGCGCTGTTCGAGGTCTGTCACATTGCTTGCCTGTGCGAGGTAATCGTTGATCTCGCCAATGAAGAGCGCATCGCGGCGGCTGCCGAACCAGCTCGACAGCTTCGGAAATAGGCTTCGAAGCGCCTGTGCTCGCCGCGCCGCGAGGTTCGGCTTCGCCGCAAGCACGGACCCTGGAACTTCCTCCGGCATGTTGCGAACGGCCGCCGGTTGGGGCACCGACGGCGCCGCGGACCGCGAAGACAGGCGCGGGAAGAGCCCGGTCAGATTGTTGAATGTCCAACTAAGCATGAGTGACCTCCAATTTCGTCCCAGGCAGCTGAATTGCTGCCTTGCACAATGCAATAATCGGCCCGAAGTAAGGGGAAATAAAATCGTAATTTCAGATGCTTACGATCAGTCCTGCCGATTATGCTCAGTCATATTTGCGGCGGTGCGCAATCTCGTGATACGAGCATCAAAGGGCGGAACATGGAGCTTTATCAGCTTCGAACGTTTGCGGCGGTAGCCGAGGAAAGCCATTTAACCCGGGCAGCCGAGCGGCTTCATTTGAGCCAGCCCGCGGTCAGCGGCCACATCAAGGCGCTCGAAGGCGAGCTTGGCGTGCGTCTGTTCGCGCGAGCATCGACTGGAATGGAGTTGACCGCGGCCGGCGGCGAGTTGCTGAAACACGCGCGTCGTGCTCTAAGCGCAGCCGACGACGTAAAGCGCGCCGCGCAACGGATGCACGGAGACATCACGGGAATGCTGCGCGTGGGAACGGTGGCCGACCCGGAATCGAATCGCCTGGGCGAGTTGCTGTCGCTCGCGCGCGATACGCATCCTCGCTTGAAGCTCGAATTGCACCACGCAATGTCGGGTGCTGCGCTGGCGGAGGTCCAGAGCGGCGGGCTCGATGCGAGCTTTTTCTTTGGAGACGTTGCGGGTTCCGAGTTTTTTTCGCTGCCGTTGCGGCGCCTGATTTATCGGGTCGCCGCGCCGGCCGCGTGGGCCGATCGCGTCGATGGCGCGCAATGGGACGCGATCAGCCGGCTGCCGTGGATCGGTACGCCCGACATCAGCACCCACACGCGACTGGTCGGAGACCTGTTCGCGCAGCGGTCGTTGCCGCCGCCGAGAGCGTCGGTGCAGGCCGACGACGAAAGCGTGATTACCAATCTGGTCGTATCCGGGCTCGGGGTCGGGTTGATCAGAGACGATGTGGCACGCCGGCTCGAGCGAGCGGGAGATGTCGTGATTTGGACGCGCGCTGCGATCGACACTGCCCTGTGGTTTGTCTGTTCGGCTAGCCGCACCGATGAGCCGATCATCGCCGCGTTGCTCGACATCGTGCGTAAGACGTGGAAGATCGACGGCGCGCCCGTCGAGGAAGCGCTGGCGGGCAGTTCCGCGTAGCGATCAGCGCGCCAGCGCCGCCGAAGTCTGCGCCGCGGGTTGCGCCGCACTTTGTGCGAAGACTTCCGGCGACCAGCCGCCGCCCAGCGCTTTGTACAGGTCGACCAGCGCAGTCTGTCTGTCGCGCAACGCATTCACTCGCGCACGCTCAGCATCGAGCAGGTTGCGTTGATTATCGAGCACGTCGATGAAGCTCGAATACCCGCTCTTGTAGCGCAGGTCTGAAAGCCGCAGCGCACCGATCAACTGCGTGCGCCGGTCATCTTGCGCGACGAAGATATCGCGTGCACTGCGAAGCGCGACCAGCGCATCGTGTGCGTCCCGAAACGCCGCCTGCACCGATTGCACGTAACCGATCTCAGCCTGGTCCCGCCGCGCAGTGGCGGCGTCGACCTGCGATCCGATGCGGCCGGCGGCAATGATCGGCTGCAACAGGCTGCCGGCGATCGACCACACGCGAGCCGGTGCAGAAAACAGATCCGACAGGT
>JACCSD010000249.1 GCA_013813185.1 Burkholderiaceae bacterium | reverse complement strand
GACGTCAAGGGCAACAACGATCTGTTGTCGCTGACGCGTCCCGATGTCGTGCGCGAGATTCATCAGGCGTATCTGGAAGCCGGCGCCGATTTGATCGAAACCAACACGTTTGGCGCCACGTCGGTTGCGCAGCAAGACTACGGTTTGGCGCACGTGGCGTACGACATCAACCTCGAAGCAGCAAAGATTGCGAAGAGCGTATGCGCCGAGTTTTCATCCGTTAATAAGCCGCGCTTTGTCGTCGGCGCGCTCGGGCCAACGCCGAAGACGGCGTCGATCTCGCCCGATGTCAATGATCCCGGTGCACGCAACATCACGTTCGACGAGCTGGTTACGTCGTACGGTGAACAGGCGCGCGGGCTGCTTGACGGGGGCGCCGATCTGCTGATCGTCGAAACGATTTTCGACACACTCAATGCGAAGGCTGCGCTGTTTGCGATCGACGCGGAGTTCGAGCGCAGAGGGAATCGAGTGCCACTGATGATCTCGGGTACGGTGACCGATGCTTCGGGCCGCATTTTGTCGGGCCAGACCGTCGAAGCCTTCTGGAACTCGGTGCGGCACGCGCAGCCGCTGACCGTCGGCCTGAATTGCGCACTCGGTGCCGCGCTGATGCGGCCGTACATCGAAGAACTGGCAACGCTGGCCGACACGTTTATCAGCGTGTACCCGAATGCCGGGCTGCCGAACCCGATGTGCGAAACCGGCTTCGACGAAACCGCCGATGTCACGTCAAGCCTGCTAAAGGAATTCGCCGAAGCCGGCTTCGTCAACATCGCGGGTGGTTGTTGCGGAACCACGCCCGATCACATTCGGGCGACAGCCCTGGCGATCGAAGGCATCGCTCCGCGTGTCCCTGCTCAAGTGCCGTCGCTGATGCGACTGTCGGGTCTCGAGCCGGTGACGATCGGCGACGAGTCCCTGTTCGTCAACGTCGGCGAGCGGACCAACGTCACCGGATCTAAAGCGTTTGCGCGGCTCGTTCTGAACGAGCAATACGAAGACGCGGTCGCCGTCGCGCGGCAGCAGGTCGAAAGCGGCGCGCAGATCATCGACGTCAACATGGACGAGGCGATGCTCGATTCGGCCGCGGCGATGGATCGGTTCCTGAAATTGATCGGGTCCGAACCCGATATCGCCCGTGTGCCGGTGATGATCGACAGCTCGAAGTGGAGCGTGATCGAAGCCGGGCTGAAGTGCGTGCAGGGAAAATGCATCGTCAACTCGATTTCGATGAAGGAAGGGGAGGCGGCGTTCATCGAGCAGGCCAAGCTGGCGCGACGCTACGGCGCAGCGGTCATCGTGATGGCGTTCGACGAGCAGGGTCAGGCCGATACGTTTGAACGCAAGATCAGAATCTGCGAGCGCAGCTACCGGCTGCTGGTCGGCACGGTCGGTTTTCCGCCCGAGGACATCGTGTTCGACCCGAACGTTTTTGCCATCGCCACCGGCATCGAAGAGCACAACAACTACGCCGTGGACTTCATTGAAGCCACGCGCTGGATCAAGCAGAACCTGCCGCTGGCGAAGGTCAGCGGCGGCGTCAGCAACGTGAGCTTCAGTTTTCGCGGCAACGATCATGTGCGCGAAGCGATTCACACCGTGTTCCTCTATCACGCTATTCGCGCGGGCATGACGATGGGCATCGTCAACGCCGGCCAGCTCGGCGTGTACGAGGACATCAACCCGACATTGCGCGAAGCCGTAGAAGATGTCGTGCTGAACCGCCGTGCGGATGCCGGCGAACGTCTGGTGCAGCTGGCGGAAACGATCAAGGCCGGTGGCAAGGAGCGCAAGGAAGATCTCGCGTGGCGCGCCGAACCGGTGGAAAAACGTCTGGCGCACGCGCTGGTGCGCGGGATCACGCAGTACATTGTCGAAGACACCGAGCAGGCGCGCGCGCAGGTCGCCGCGCGCGGCGGGCGCCCGATCGAAGTGATTGAAGGGCCGCTAATGGACGGCATGAACATCGTTGGCGACTTGTTCGGCGCCGGCAAGATGTTCCTGCCGCAGGTCGTCAAAAGCGCGCGCGTGATGAAGCAGGC
>JACCSD010000245.1 GCA_013813185.1 Burkholderiaceae bacterium | reverse complement strand
TTTTTCAGCTTGTCGATGGTGGCGATGCCGAAGCGCACGAGCAGCACCACAACGATCGGCACTTCGAAGGTCAAACCGAAAGCGATAAACAGGCTCATCACAAAGCCGAAGTACGCCTCGATGTCGGGCGAGACTGATACCGAGGCGGGCGCAAAGCCGGCAATGAATTTGAATACGAATCCAAAAACGATGAAGTAGCAGTACGCCATGACTACAAAGAACATCAGCACGCTCGATGCGATTAGCGGTCCCGCCAGCCGCTTCTCGTGCCGGTAGAGCCCCGGCGCCACAAATGACCACACCTGCCACAACACATACGGCAGTGCGACCAGGAACGCGCCGAACAACGTCACTTTGAGCGGCACCATGAACGGCGTGATGACGCCCGTTGCAAGAAGCTTGGTGCCGACCGGCAGCGCAGCCAACATCGGCCGCGACAGGAAATCAAAAATCTCCTGCATAAAGAACGCCATCGGGATGAAGACAACAAAGACGGCGATCGCCGCCCGAACCACCCGCTGCCGAAGCTCGACCAGGTGCGACAGAAAACTTTGTTCCGGAGCTGGCTCCTCGGTTTCGGCGGACATCGGTGCGTAGCCGCCGTTGCTAACGCCGGATGCGCGGTTTATTGACGCGCGCGCGCAGCGATCGCTTGTGACGTGGGGGACCCACATCGGGCATCGCCAGCTGGCGCCTGAGCCTGGCAATTTCTTCGCTTAACTCGTAAATGGTCGGGCCGGGCTTGAATCGGCGTTCAAAGCGGCGATTGACCCAGGGTTCGTCGGCACCTTCCCACGAGTAATCAGTGGGAGTCGAGGAAGTCGCGCTGGCCGGATCGTCAAATCCGGTGTTCAAGCTTTTTACCGTCGAATCGATGCCCGCCTGCAAGCTGGAAATGTTTCCCTGCACGGTCGATTCGATCGAGCGCGCAATGTCGCGCGCTTCGTCCTGCAGCTTCTTCAGATCCGCCAGCTCGACCTCGCGATTGATGTCGGACTTGACCTGCGCCACGTAGCGCTGCGCCTTGCCGGCCCATTCGCCGACCGTGCGCGCAACGCGCGGCAGTCGCTCGGGCCCGAGCACGACCAGCGCCACCGTGCCAATAAGGGCAAGCTCACCAAAACTGAAATCGAACATCGCAGAGGTCGAGTGTCAGGCGGTCTTAACGAATCCGCCCGACATGCAAAAGCGCGCTAGACGTTGGACGCCGGACCTTTTTCCTTGGCTTGCACGTCGATGGTCTGCCCCGGCACCTGGCGCCGGTCGTCGACCTTGCCGGCGACGTCGTTAGTGCCGTCCTGCATGCCTTCCTTGAAGCCTTTGATCGCGCCGCCCATGTCTTTGCCGATGTTTTTCAACTTGGCGGTGCCAAAGACCAGGATGATGACCAGCAGAACAATCAACCAATGCCAAATCGAAAATGAGCCCATTTCGTACTCCTACAGACGTTTCCACGGGCGCGGCCCGCCCAGGATGTGGATGTGCAAGTGATCAACTTCCTGCCCGCCGTCCGGACCATTGTTGATCACGAGCCGAAAGCCGTTGTCGCAACCCTGTTCTTTCGCGAGGCGCGGCGCAAGGGCGACCATTTTACCCAACACTGCCTCGTGTTCCGGTCCGGAGGTAAGCAGCGAATCCACGTGAGACTTCGGGATTATCAAAAAGTGCACCGGGGCGGCCGGATGGATGTCATGGAATGCCAGGACGCTGTCATCCTCGAAAACCTTCTTGCTGGGTACTTCGCCTCGACCAATCCGGCAGAACAGGCAGTTTTCAGCGCTCATCGATCAAAGACCCCTGGCAATCGCCTTGCGCAGCGCATGTTCTTCGATGCCCGACGTTCCCGCGCGCCGGGACAGCTCGTCCAATACGTTTTCCGGCCTCAGACCGTAGTGCGACAGCATGACCATGCAGTGAAACCACAGATCTGCTGTTTCGGACACGATGCGCTCGCGCTCGCCGTCCTTGGCCGCCAGCACCGCTTCGGTGGCTTCCTCGCCAATCTTCTTCAAAATGGCGTCCTCGCCCAGCGCAAGCAGGCGCGCGACGTACGACTCGGCGGCATCGCCGCCCTTGCGCGAGTCGATCACGTCGGCCAGTTGCTTCAGCACTGAGTCGCTCATTTTCGAACCATCAATTCCGGATCCTTCAGCACTGGATCGACCGCTTGCCACCGCTCGCCATCAAGCCGGCGAAAAAAACAGCTCTCGCGACCGGTGTGGCAGGCAATGCCGCCAACCTGCTCAACAGCGTACAACACGACATCGCCATCGCAATCGAGGCGAATCTCGACCACTTTTTGTCGATGCCCTGACTCTTCACCCTTGCGCCACAGACGCTTGCGCGATCGCGACCAGTACACGGCGCCACCGGATCCGGCCGTTTCCGCCAGTGCGTCCCGGTTGGCCCAAGCCACCATCAGCACGCGTGCGCTGCCGGTGTCCTGAGCGATCACCGGGACCAGGCCGTCGGCGTCAAAGCGCACTTCATCGAGCCAGCTCACGACAGTCTCATCGAAATGCCGCAGCCAGCCATGTGCTGCTTGGCCTGCTGCACCGTGAACTCGCCGTAGTGAAAGATCGACGCGGCCAGCACGGCATCAGCGCGCCCGGCCAGCACCCCATCGGCCAGGTCCTGCAGGGTACCGACGCCGCCTGACGCAATCACCGGCACCGAAACCGCATCGGCGACCGCGCGCGTCAACTCCAGATCGAAGCCAGATTTGGTTCCGTCGCGGTCCATGCTCGTCAGCAGAATCTCTCCTGCGCCGAGTTCGACTACCTGGTGCGCCCATTCGACGGCATCGAGCCCGGTCGCCATCCGACCGCCGTGTGTGAAAACCTCCCAGCTCGCGGGCTCCGATCTGCGCCTGGCGTTCGGTGAAGAATCGACGCGTCGCCGCGCGTCGATGGCCACCACGATGCATTGCGCGCCAAAACGCGCGCTGGCATCGGCGACGAGTCGCGGAATCTGTACCGCCGCTGTATTGATCGAAATCTTGTCGGCGCCCGCGTTCAGCAGCCGCCGCACGTCGTCGACTTTGCGTACGCCGCCACCAACGGTCAGCGGAATGAACACCTGATTCGCGACCGCCTCGATCACCTCGACGATGATGTCCCGCTGGTCCGAGCTGGCAGTGATGTCGAGAAACGTCAGCTCGTCGGCGCCTTCGGCGTCGTAGCGGCGCGCAATCTCGACGGGATCACCAGCGTCGCGCAAGCTGACGAAGTTGACGCCCTTGACCACGCGTCCCGCGTTGACGTCGAGGCATGGAATGATGCGTTTGGCCAGCATATGGTTAACTGCAATCGGTCTTTGAGCAATGTAACGCATAGCGCTTTCGAGAGTACTTCGCCGAGCGGCATCATCATGCAGCCATCACCGCACGCAATCGAGCTTCCGCGCTGGTTTGTCGAAACGTTCCTCGACTTTCGTGAAGACGTTCGCGAAGCACGCGCGCAGGGCAAGCGGCTACTTGTTTATTTCGGCCAGGACGGCTGCCCGTACTGCAAGCTTCTGATGCAGACCACGTTCACCGAGACACGCGTCGTCGACCTCGTCCAGCGCTGGTCTGTACCGATCGCGCTCAATCTATGGGGCGATCGCGAGGTCACTTGGGTCGGCGGCCGCAGAATGACCGAGAAGCAGCTCGGCGTTTCGAGTGGCGCGTATCGCAACGAGCCGAGCTTTCAGCGATTCGTCCAGTCGCGCGCCGACCGGTTGTGCGCCAGCGGGCAGGCTGTCGATCTGTGGAAATAGTAACTACGCGGTTAGCGCATCCGCGCGTTCCTGCGCTACCTTGAAGTCGATCGCGCCCTCGTACAACGAGCGGCCGAGCACAACGCCTTCGACACCCTCGTCCTCCATCGCGCACAGTTGCTCGATGTCGGTCAGACTAGCCACGCCGCCGCTGGCGATCACCGGAATTTTTACGTGCCGCGCCAGCTCGGCGGTCGCTTCTACGTTGACGCCGGTCATCATGCCGTCGCGTCCGATGTCGGTATAGATAATTGCTTCGAGGCCGTAGTCCTCGAATTTCAACGCAAGATCGGTCACGTCGTGCCCGGTCATCTTGCTCCAGCCGTCGGTCGCGACCTTGCCGCCCTTGGCGTCGAGCGCGACGATCACGTGCCCGCCAAATGCGCTGCAAGCGTCATGCAAGAAGCCGGGGTTCTTTACCGCAGCGGTACCGATCACGACGAAGCTGACGCCGTCATCAATGTAGCGCTCGACGATGTCGAGATCGCGGAGGCCGCCGCCCAGCTGCACCGGCAACTCTTCGCCGACGGCTTTGACGATTTTCTTGATCACTGCTTCGTTGACCGGCCGGCCCGAGCGCGCCCCATTTAGGTCGACGATATGCAGACGCCGCGCGCCCTGGTCGCGCCAGTGCCGTGCCATCGCCACCGGGTCTTCGGAGAACACGGTGACGTTGGCATCCATGTTGCCCTGACGCAAACGCACACAGCGTCCGTCTTTCAGATCAATGGCCGGGATAAGCAGCATAGGGGCTGCGCAGAACTACCCTGAGGCAACGCTCAAGGGTTCCAGCGCGTGAAGTTTTCGTAGATGCGTAGGCCGGCCGCGGCGCTTTTTTCCGGATGAAACTGGGTGGCAAAAATATTATCTCTCGCAACGGCGCAGGTAAAGACGCCGCCATATGTAGTTTCCCCTGTAATCAGCTCCTTTTCA
>JACCSD010000242.1 GCA_013813185.1 Burkholderiaceae bacterium | reverse complement strand
GTGTCGAACCAGACCAAAGTGGTGGATGCCAACGGCCCCGGCGCGCTCGACGGCATCAAGGTCGACATGGATGGCAATCTATGGTGCGGCTGGGGCTGGAGCGGCGCGCCCGGCGCGAGTTCGTCGGAGCTGGATGGCGTGATGGTGTTCAATTCGCAGGGCACAGCCATCGGGTTTATCAAGCTGCCCGAGCGCTGCGCGAACCTGGCCTTCGGCGGCGCCAAGAAGAATCGTCTGTACATGGCAAGTTCCCATTCGCTGTATGCCCTTTACGTTGAGGCACACGGCGCTGCATGACTGTCTGATAACAGGAGGAATTGAAAATGACCAATGCATTGTCTATACATCCGGAAGTCGATCAGGGCCTTAAACCGGCGGCCGAAAATTTCGCCGGCGGTACTCTGCAATGCCGATGCTCCGGCAAAAAAGTAACGGTGTCGATCAGCGGCCAATGCATGCACAACCACGTTTGCGGCTGCACGAAATGCTGGAAGCCGAGCGGCGCCCTGTTTTCGCAGGTGGCTGCCGTGCCGCGCGACAAGCTAAGCGTGACTGCCAATCAGGACAAGCTGAAGGTGGTGGATGAAAGTGCGACGATCAAGCGGCACGCTTGCAAGGAGTGTGGCGTACACCTGTACGGGCGTATCGAAAACAAGAACCATCCGCTGTTCGGCGTGGACTTCATTCACACTGAACTGTCGCGCGATCGCGGATGGGCGCCAGCGGGGTTCGCGGCGTTTGTTTCGTCCGTCATCGAGTCGGGCGCCGATCCCGCCAATATGGGCGCGGTCAGGGCCCGGCTGAAAGCGCTAGGCCTGGAGCCTTACGACTGCCTGTCGCCGCCGCTGATGGACGCGATTGCGACGCATGCCGCGAAAGCATCGGGAAAGCTCAGCCGCACCGCGAACGCATGAGCTGATCTCAGGAATCGCACCACAGTTTGCGATGCACGCCGATGGCCACGCCACCTGGTCCGTGCGCCGTCTGCACATATTGGATGACACGCACATCGAAGCGCTCGCGGGCGTACTGATCGACTGCGTCGAAGGCGGTGCCTCGGTGAGCTTCATGCGCCCGTTGCCGCGCGAGCGCGCGGTAGCGTTCTGGCGCGGCGTCGCGCAAGGCGTGGCCGCGCGCCATCGCGCGCTGCTCGTCGCCGAGGACGCAGAAGGCGTGTGCGGCACCGTGCAGTTGGTGCTCGAACAACCCGAGAATCAACCGCACCGCGCCGATCTGTCGAAGCTGCTGGTGCATCGCCGCGCACGCCGCCAAGGACTCGGGGCAGCGCTGACTCGGGCTGCGGAATCCACGGCGCGCGATTTCGGCAAAACACTGCTGGTGCTCGACACCGCTAGCGGTGAGGCCGAGCGCGTATACGAACGCCTGGGCTGGGAGCGCGTGGGCGTCATTCCCGGCTATGCCCTGCTGCCGGACGGTGGGCTGTGCGCCACGACAATGTATTACCGCACGCTTGACGACTAGGTCCCGCGCCACTATGGCCGCACCTCGGCGTGATCTCACCCGAACTTTGCTCGGCGTGCTGTGCATCGGGGTACTGATCGTTGCCGCCTTCTGGATCGTTCGGCCGTTCGTGGCGGCGGCGATCTGGGCCACGATGGTCGTCGTCGTGACGTGGCCGCTAATGCTTCGCGTTCAGGTTCGGTTGTGGAACTCCCGCGCTCTAGCGGTCGCTTCGATGATCGCGATGTTGGTGTTGTTGTTCGTCATTCCGTTGACGCTGGCCGTCGGCACCATCGTTGCGAACGCCGGGGACATCGTTGACCGGATCCGTTCGATCACGAGTATGCCGATACCCCCGCCACCTCAGTGGCTCGCGCAACTTCCGCTTATCGGTGCGGCGCTCGCTGCCGCATGGCTGGACGCCAGCGCGGGCGGCGTCGAAGGATTCGTGACGCATCTGGTCTCGTACGCCGGCGGCCTGACCGCGTGGCTCTTTGCCGAAGTCGGCAATGCCGGTTACGTGATCATTCAGCTTGTGCTGATTACCGTGTTCGCTGCGTTCATGTATTTGAACGGCGAGAAATACGCGTCCACTTTATTGCGTTTCGGACAACGTCTCGCCGAAAAGGAGGGGGAAGCTCTGATCAACCTGTCGGCTCAGGCGATCCGCGGTGTTGCGCTCGGCGTAGGGTTAACCGCTGTCATTCAAGCCGCGTTGGGCGGTTTGGGCCTGGCCGCCGCCGGAGTTCCGTTTGCCGGATTCATTACCGCCATGCTGCTCGTGCTGTGCATTGCGCAGATCGGCATGCTCGTCGTCTTGATCCCTGCCGTGATCTGGGTTTTCTGGAGCGGTGATCTGGCGTGGGGAATTTTTCTGTTGGTGTGGTCAATCGCCGCCAGCATGCTCGACACCGTGCTCC
>JACCSD010000232.1 GCA_013813185.1 Burkholderiaceae bacterium | reverse complement strand
CTGATCACCGAGGATCTGATTACTCCGGAAGACATGGTCGTAACCCTGTCGCATGCGGGTTACATCAAGAGCCAGCCGCTGGCCGACTATCGCGCGCAGCGGCGCGGCGGGCGCGGCAAGCAGGCGGCGGGCACGCGTGAAGACGACTGGATCGATCAGCTATTCATCGCCCACACGCACGATACGATCCTTTGCTTTTCCGATCGCGGCCGGCTGTACTGGCTCAAAGTGTGGGAAGTGCCCCAAGGGCAGCGCAACGCGCGCGGCCGGCCGATCGTGAACATGTTTCCGTTGATGGAAAACGAAAAGATCACGGTCGTGTTGCCGATCAAGCAGTTCGACGAAGAGCATTTCGTGTTCATGGCTACCGCGATGGGCACCGTCAAGAAAACCGCGCTGACGGAATTCTCGAATCCGCGCAAGGCCGGCATCATCGCGGTCGATCTGGACGCCGGAGACTACCTGATCGGCGCCGCGATTACCGACGGCCAGCACGACGTGATGCTGTTCTCCGACGCAGGCAAGGCCGTGCGCTTCGACGAAAACGACGTGCGCCCGATGGGCCGGCAGGCGCGTGGCGTGCGCGGCATGTGGCTCGACGACGGCCAGCAAGTGATCGCGATGCTGGTGGCCGAAGACGAGCGGCAGAGCGTGCTGACCGCAACCGAAAACGGCTTCGGCAAGCGCACTCCGATCGTCGAATACACCCGTCACTCGCGCGCGACGCGCGGAATGATCGCGATTTCGACCAGCGAGCGGAACGGCAAGGTGGTCGCTGCCACTCTGGTACGCAGCGACGACGAAGTAATGCTGATCACTACCGGCGGCGTCCTGATTCGCACGCGCGTCGCCGAGATACGCGAGATGGGACGTGCGACTCAGGGCGTCACGTTGATTGCGCTCGATGGTGGAACAGTGCTTTCTGGGCTGCAGCGAGTCGTCGAGCGCGATAGCGACGTCGTCAATGGCGACGGGGCGAGTAGCGACGGTGGGCACGCGACTGCCATCGATGCCAGCGATGACGGTGCCGCCGACGAACCGCCGCAAGCCTGACGTGCCGCAGCACGTCACATGACTTGCGCAGTGGGTTTCGCATGAGCCGCCCGAGCGTGGCCACGGGTGAGCATGTTGACGATCGCCTCAGGGTGTTGCGCGAAGCGATCGACGCCGTCGATGCGCGCTTGATCACGCTATTGAACGAGCGCGCTCAGCTTGCGCTCGACGTTGGGCAGATTAAGCACGGCTCAGGCACACCCGTGTTTCGCCCGGAGCGCGAAGCAGAAGTTTTGCGACGCGCAGGTGCAGTTAATAGCGGGCCGCTTTCGCAAGACCACGTCACGAATATTTTTCGCGAAGTGATCTCGGCCTGTCGTGCACTGGAACGGCCAATGACCGTGGCGTACCTCGGACCGGCGGGAACGTTTTCCGAGATGGCAATGCAGCGGCAGTTTGGCTCCAGCGTCACCGGATTGCCGTGCATGACGCTGGACGAAGTGTTCCGGACGACCGAAGCGGGCAGCGCCGAACTGGCAATTGTGCCGCTTGAAAATTCTTCTGAAGGAGCGGTCAGCCGCACGCTCGATTTGTTGCTTGCAACACCGCTCAGCATGCTGGCCGAAGTGTCCATATCGGTCGAGCACAACTTATTTACCAAGAGCGGATCGATGAACGGCGTCGAGCGAGTGTGCGCACATGCACAGGCGCTGGCGCAGTGCGCGGGCTGGCTGAATCAACATTGGCCGACGCTTGAGCGGCAACCCGTCGCGAGCAACGCGGAAGGTGCGCGACTGGCTTCGCTCGACGAGACGACAGCAGCGATTGCAGGTGAATCCGCCGCACGACACTTCAACGTTCTGACTGTCACGGCGCAGATCCAGGACGACACGCACAACCGCACGCGCTTCGCCGTTCTTGGTGCGCAAGCCGCGCAGCGGCCCGCTCCGTCGGCGCACAACAAAACATCGCTGATTCTTTCCGTGCCCAACAAAGCGGGCGCGGTGTTCCACATGTTGTCGCCGCTGGCTGCGCACGGAGTCTCGATGACACGCTTTGAGTCAAGACCGGCGCGCGTCGGTACTTGGGAGTATTACTTCTACGTCGACCTCGAAGGGCATGTCGATGAACCCAAAGTTGCGCGAGCACTGGGGGAGCTGCAGCAAGCGTGCGCGTTCTACAAATGTCTTGGCTCGTATCCGGCAGAGCGAACCGAATAGCAATGAGCGACATCGCGGCTCTGCCCTACGTGCGTGCGATTGCGCCATACCAGGCTGGAAAACCGATCGACGAGTTGGCGCGCGAATACGGACTTGATCCGAAATCGATCGTCAAACTGGCGTCGAACGAAAATCCGCGCGGGATGCCCGAGTCCGCAAGGCGCGCGATTGCAGAGACAATGGCCGATCTGGGGCGCTACCCCGACAGCAACGGTTTTGCATTGAAGTCGGCGCTGTCCGCCAAGTTCAACGTCCCCGTTGACTGGATCACGCTCGGCAACGGCAGCAACGACATTCTCGAATTGGCCGCGGCGGCGGTGCTGTCGCCGGGTCGCAGTTGCGTTTATGCGCAGCATTCGTTTGCCGTATATGCGCTGGCAACGCAGGCGCGCGGCGCGCGAGCGATCGTGGTGCCCGCGAAGAATCTCGGTCATGACGTTGATGCGATGGCGTCAGCGATCTCTGCCGACACGGCATTGGTTTACATCGCGAACCCCAACAATCCGACCGGGACTCATCTGCCCGCACAAACGCTTGCAGGATTTCTTGCGCGCGTTGCGCCGCAAGTGGTGGTCGTGATCGATGAGGCATACAACGAATACCTGCCACCCGAGCGACGTTTCGATAGCGTTCAGTGGGTGCGTAAATATCCGAACCTGCTGATCTCGCGTACGTTCTCAAAAGCGTATGGCTTAGCGGGGCTGCGAGTTGGTTATGGCTTGGCCCAGCCGGCCCTGACCGATCTGCTGAATCGTGTACGGCAACCTTTTAACGTAAATGCAGTGGCGCAAGCAGCGGCTTTGGCGGCGCTGAAGGACCGGGCCTTTCTCGAACAGAGCTATCAACTGAACGTTGCCGGCATGCAGCAGATTATCGATGGGTTCCGCCGGCTGCAGCTAGATTCCGTCCCCAGTTACGGGAATTTCGTATTGGTTAAAGTCGGCGATGCGGCTGGCGTCTACCACCAACTGCTCAGGCGCGGGGTCATCGTGCGTCCTGTTGCGAACTACGATCTCCCTGAGTGGCTACGTATCACGATCGGGCTGCGGGACGAGAACGAGCGTTTTCTGCAAGCGTTGGCTGAGTCACTCGAAGTGGTCGCCGCATGAAACTAGCTCTGATCGGCGTCGGGCTGATCGGTGGATCGTTTGCACTGGCGGTTAGAGCGGTAGGCAAGTTCGACTACGTCGTTGCGTTTGACAGTGCGCCGGGGGCGTTGCAGCGAGCGGCAGCTTTGGGGGTCATCGACGAAGCATCGCCGTCCGCAGCGCATGCGGCGATAGACGCGAGCCTGGTGATGATCGCCACACCGGTCGGCTCAACCCAAGCCGTGCTGCGCGATATCGCGCCAAATCTAACGAGCTCAGCGATCGTTACCGATGTGGGTAGCGCTAAGGGTAGTGTGATCGAGGGCGCACGCAGCGAGCTCGGCGCTGCATTTTCACGCTTCGTCCCTGGCCATCCAATCGCCGGACGCGAGCATTCCGGGGTTCAATTTGCGGACGCCGCCTTGTTTCGCGACAAGATCTTCGTGTCAGTACCCTCAGTGCAAACCGATGCAGGTGCACTGCTGACAATGGAAACACTTTGGAGGGATATCGGATGTCGTATCGAACGGATGACGTCCGAAGAACACGACAGCATCTTCGCCGCAGTGAGCCACCTTCCGCATCTACTTGCCTTCGCGTTAGTCGATCACGTTGCGGCACAACCAGACGCCGCCCGAAAATTCGCGATGAGCGGCGCGGGATTTCGAGACTTCACGCGTATTGCAGCTTCCAATCCAAGGATGTGGAGTGATATCTGCGTTGCAAACCGTATCGCGCTTGGTGGCGAGCTGAGAGCGCAGCGCAAGTTACTTGAAGAACTCCAATACGCCGTGGATAGCGGCGACGCAGACGAACTGCACCGTGTATTTACGCGCGCGGCCGCCGCTCGGTCGCAAGTACTCGGTTGAGCGGTGAATGCCGGTTTACGGCCGTAATTGGGACTCGGATATTGCGCTTCGATGTGTAAGCTGAGCGCGAGCTTTAGCCGGGCACACAGTGAGTCTGAATTCGTGGCTAACAGGGATTGTGGTTGCCGCAATGGCGTTCGCGCTGGTTGCGTGCGACGGTCGTGGTCGAGCCTACGAAGACCTGCGGTTGATGCGTTTGACCGAAGGCGAATCGACTGATCAGGACGTGCGCAAACTGTTTGGTGCGCCGTCGGCGGTTCGCGACATTAATGGCGGCAAGGGATTGGTATACCCATTGGGCCCGGAAGGCCCGTACACCTTACTGATAAAGATAGACGCCACCGGTAAGTATCAGGGTCGAGAGAATCTTCTGACGCGCTCAAACTTCGAGCGCGTTACGCGCGGAATGAAGGAGGTCGATGTGCTTGTGATGCTCGGCCGGCCCGGGCATGCCCAAAAGTTTCCGTTGAAGCAGCAATCGTCTTGGGAATGGCGCTTTGTTGACGGCGGCACCGAGCGTGTCTTCGTGGTGACTTTCGACGAGAGGGGCACAGTCGTCAACGCAGCAGTCGAGGACGACCCGCGGCAGTCGGGCGGTCGCTAACGGGCTAATGCACCCAGACTAGCCCATATCAGCGGACAATCAGTCGAAGTCCGCTGCCCGGGGTTGCCTTTTCATCCATTCAGCGCAGCAGGTGGCGCGGCACCACATGAGCTTCTCCGCTCGTCGCGAGAGAGATTCCACTGGGCGGTATCAACGCGCTTTGTCGGTTGCGCGTAGATAAGCTTCGCGGCATGGAGGTGTCAGCAATGCATTCGCGCGGGTTCACTTTGGTCGAGCTGCTGGTGGTGATGACGATCAGTGCAATTCTGATCGCCGCCGCCGTGCCTGCGTTTCAGTGGACGATCGCGCGTAACCGTATCTCGGATGCAACTAATACGCTGCTCGGGCATTTGGAATACGGTCGAATGGAATCGTCGAGGCGCGGCAATACGGTTGTCATTTGCCGAACGCTTGACCCGAACG
>JACCSD010000226.1 GCA_013813185.1 Burkholderiaceae bacterium | reverse complement strand
CGATGCATGCGCTCCAGTTCGGCGATGGTCGGGATCGTGCCGACGGCGGCCAGATCGATTGCCTGTCCGCCGCACATGCCCTCGGTCGAAGAGGCATGGGCCAGCTCGCGTATCAAGGCAGCGGTTTGCGATGCCGGCAACCCACCGTCGGCGATGACCTTGAACGCCTCTGCCTGCAACGCGTCCCCGGCGAGCATTGCGGTGGCCTCATCGAACTCGACGTGCACGGTGGGCTTGCCCCGCCGCAACACGTCGTTGTCCATGCACGGCATGTCATCGTGCACCAGTGAATACGCGTGCACGAACTCGACGGCCAGCGCGGCACGGTCGAGTGCCTCGCCTTCGGCCTGGGTCACATCTCCCGCCGCAAACACGAGCAGCGGCCGCACCCGCTTGCCGCCGTTGAGCACCGCGTAACGCATCGCCTGGTGCAACCGCGCAGGCACGTCGTGAGCACGCGGCAGCGCGCGCTCTGCTGCACCTTCAAACCGCGTTCCGCTGTCCGCTATCCAAAAGTCGAATGGAGTTGCCAGCGACGGCGGCTGTACCGCAGCAGCAAACGTCATTCGCTGTCTCTCTCATCAATACTGCTCTTTTCGACATTCACGCGCAGCTCGGAAATATCGAGCGGCTTCAGCAAATCGCCTTCGAGCCGCTTGATCTCCTGCTCGGCGTTGGCCAGCTTGCCCTGGCAAAAGCGCGCCAGTTCAGCACCGCGCCGATATGCCGCGATCGAATCGTCGAGCGACAATTGACCCGATTCCATCCGGCGCACCAGCGCATCGAGCTCGTCGAGGGCTTGTTCGAACCCGATCGGCTCGACCGAGTCTTTCGAAGTCGCCGGCGCGGGTGCAGAGGTCGTTTTCATCGGGTCCAATTCTAGTGCAGGCGTGCATTTAGAATTCCCGTCGATGGATGCCCTCCCACCTTCCCGCATGCTGGTCAGCGTCGAGCAATTGCGCGCGCATTTGAACGATGCGCATCGGTGCATCGTCGACGTGCGGCACGATCTGTTCGACGCTGAAGCCGGGATTCGCGCGTATCAGGCAGGGCACATTCCGGGTGCAGTCTTTGCAGGGATCGATGCTCAGTTGTCCGGCAAGAAAAACGGTTTCAACGGCCGGCATCCACTGCCGCGCCAGGACGATCTGGTCGAGACATTTCGCGGCTGGGGTATCAATGCCGATACGCATATCGTTGCCTACGATGCACAGGGCGGCCAATTTGCATCACGGCTTTGGTGGCTCGCGCGGTGGTTGGGCCACGAGCGTATCGCGCTGCTCGACGGCGGATGGGCGAAGTGGTTCAGCGACACGCAGTTATCGAGCCAGGACGTGCCGACAAAGGCGCGCGGAAACTTCAAGGCGAGCGCTTCGCTGATGCCGCTGGCGACTGTGGATGACGTATTGAGGTCGCTAGATAGCGGAGATCGCATGTTGTTGGACGCGCGCACCGCGGAGCGGTATCGCGGCGAGCACGAGCCGATCGATCCGGTGGCTGGACACATTCCGAGTGCACGCAATCGGCCGTGGCAGCAGAATCTGAATTCGGATCAGACCTTCAAGTCGGCGCACGAGCTGCGGTCCGAGTTCACCGCGTTGCTCGACCAGCGCACACCCGATCAGGTCACGCATCAGTGCGGCTCCGGCGTAACGGCGTGTCACAGCGTGTTTGCAATGGAACTCGCTGGTTTACCTGGCTCTGCGCTTTACGGCGGCTCATGGAGCGAATGGATCGCCGATCGGTCGCGGCCGGTCGTCACTGGCGCGAGCAGTTAGTGTGCGTGCAATGCAGTCGTCGCCGCGCCGGCTATCAATACGCCCAGTATCACCAGCGCTACTTGCGGAAGTGACTTGGCCAGCGATGACCGCCGCATCATCTCCGGCAACAAGTCCGACAGCGCGACGTACATCAGGCTTGCTGCAGCTAGTGCCAGCGCGTACGGAAGCAGCTCACGGGACGCGTCGAGTACAAAGTAACCGACGACGCCGGCGATTACCGCCGACAGTCCAGAGATCAGGTTGAACGCGAAAGCGCGCCGTCGCGTGAAGCCCGCGTTCAACAAGATCATGAACTCGCCGATCTCGTGCGGAATTTCGTGCGCCATCACGGCCAGTGTCGCGATGATTCCCAGCTGAGGGTCGACCAGGAATGCGCCGGCGATCGTGATGCCGTCGGCGATACTGTGGAAGGCGTCGCCGATCAGGATTGCCACGCCACCTCGACCAGCCTCGCGCGCGTCGTGTCCCGATTCGTGATGGTGCTCGTCGCCTTCATGGTGATGCGTGTGATGGAACAATGAAAGCTTTTCCATCACGAACAAGCCGAGAATGCCGGCCATGATCACCCACCCCAGCGTGTACGGGTCGGCTTCGCTATTGAAGGCTTCAGGCAGCAGGTGCGTGGTCGCCGTTGCCAACAGCAACCCCGCAGAGACGGGTACCAATTTGTCAATCAGCGTGCCGAGATAACGAAAGCTCAATAACGCCGCGAGTCCGACCGAGAGCGCCGTCGAAATCAGGTTGCCAAGGATGATGTAGCCGAGCGTCATCGTTGTAGAGACAATCAGGGGGCAAAGTAATCGGGGCGCACGATCGTGCGCCCCGATTTCTCTTCAGCGTAACAGGGCTGTCAAGGCCTGCGTGCTTACGAAAGATATTGCTTGAACCACGCCGTCAACCGCTTCCAACCGTCGGCGGCGGCCTCCTTGCGATAGCTCGGACGGTAATCGGCGTGAAACGCGTGCGGCGTGTTCGGAAAGATCACCATCTCGGAGCGCGTGTTGCCGGCAGCCTTCAGCGCCGCGCCGAATTTTTCAACCGTGTCATTCGGAATGCCGCCGTCTGCGCCGCCGTAGAGCCCAAGTATCGGCGCCTTGATACGAGTTACGACATCCAACGCTGTCTTGTCCCCGGCGTGATACGAGCGCGCAGTCGGGCCGTACCACGCGACGCCCGCCGCCAGGTCCAGATTGTGTGCGGCATACATGTGAACGATGCGTCCGCCCCAGCAAAATCCGGTGATGCCCAGCTTGCCTCCGCCGCCGTTCTTCGCGGCCCACGCGGCCGCCGCGTCGAGATCGGCCATCACTTGCGCGTCGGACACTTTACTGACGATCTCTTTCATCAGCGCGCCGGTATCGGTGTACTTGGTCGGATCGCCTTGCCGCGCGTACAGCTCGGGCGCAACGGCCAAGTAGCCCTGCTTGGCGAGCCGGCGCGCGACGCCCTTGATGTGTTCGTGCACGCCAAAAACCTCCTGCACGACCAGCACCGTCGCCAGGCCGGTCTTGCCGGCAGGCATCGCGCGATAGGCCGGCATCTGGCCGTCCTTGGTCGGGATCTGCACTTCGCCGGCCGTCAGGCCTTGAGTATCGGTCGTGATCATTGTTTGCGCGGCAACGGGGAGTACGGCTGCGGCAAAGCCCGCGCCGAGTGAGGTTTGCACAAAACCGCGACGCGTGACATTGAAGGGCGGTTGCAAACTACCGAGTTCCTCAGTCGCGTCGCGCAGAGTCGAATCCATAGAATGCTTCGTGTCTTGAAAGGAAAATGCAGTGTATCGGCGCGATGCGGCCGGCCTGCAGCCCGAATCAATGCGCCTCATCCCAATTGTTACCAACGCCCACTTCCGTCAGCAGCGGTACGCGAAGATCGGCCACACGCGACATCAGTTCCGGGATCCTGTGCTTTACGAGTTCAATTTCGTCGTCCGGAACTTCGAACACTAGCTCGTCGTGCACTTGCATTACCAGCCGCGTTCCGAGTTGTTCGGTGTTGATCCACTTCGAAACCGCAATCATCGCGAGCTTGATCAAATCGGCAGCGGTTCCTTGCATCGGCGCGTTGATCGCGGCGCGTTCGGCGCCGGCGCGACGCGGCCCATTCGGTGAATTGATCTCCGGCAGCCACAAACGGCGGCCGAAGACCGTCTCGACGTAGCCCTGGCGCTTGGCCAGTGCGCGAGTCGACTCCATGTACTTGGCCACGCCCGGGAAGCGCGTGAAATAGCGATCAATGATGAGCTTGGCGGCGTCGCGCTCGATGCCGAGATTCGAAGCGACGCCGAACGCGCTCATTCCGTACATCAGGCCGAAGTTGATGACCTTGATGTAGCTGCGTTGTTGAGCCGTCACTTCGGAAAGCGGCACCGCGAAAACTTCGGACGCCGTTGCGCGGTGAATGTCCTCGCCCTTGCCAAACGCGTCGAGCAAGCCCGCGTCGCCGGAGATGTGCGCCATGATCCGCAGCTCGATCTGCGAATAGTCGGCCGAAATAATCCGATGGCCAGGCGGCGCGATGAATGCTTCGCGGATGCGCCTGCCCTCCGCGGTGCGAATCGGGATGTTTTGAAGATTGGGGTCGCTCGAAGACAGACGCCCGGTAACCGCAATCGCTTGCCCGTAACTCGTGTGAACACGGCCGTCGCGATCGGCGGTCAGCGGCAGCTTGTCGCAGTACGTCGATTTCAGCTTCGACAGCCCGCGGTGCTCGAGCAGCAGCTTCGGCAACGGGTAATCCTGTGCCAGTTTGTCAAGGACCTCTTCGTCGGTCGATGGCGTGCCGCTCGCTGTTTTCTTCAGCACCGGCAGCGCCAGCTTGCCGAACAGAATCTCGCCGATCTGCTTCGGGCTGCCGAGGTTGAACGGCTGACCCGCCAGCGCGTGCGACGTCGCTTCCAGCTGCGCGATGCGCGCACCGAGCTCGCGACTCTGCGCATCCAGCTTCGCCCGATCAATCAGGACGCCGGTGCGCTCCATCTCGAAAAGCACCTGCGCCGTCGGCAGCTCGATCTGTTCGTAAATGAAGCGCAACTTTTCGTCGCCCTCGAGGCGCGGCCATAGCGTCTCGTGCAACGCGCGCGTGACCTCGGCGTCTTCGCCCGCGTAATCGGTGGCGCGGTCGATTGCGACTTCATCGAAGCACAGTTGATTGACACCCTTGCCGCACACTTCGACATAAGTCAGCGTCTTGCGCCCCAGGTGCCGCTCGGACAATGAGTCGAGATCGTGATTGCGGTGCGGTTCGAGCACGTACGATTGCAGTTGCGTGTCGTGCGCAATGCCGGCGAGCCGAATACCGTGATTCGCAAACGCGTGCATCTGATACTTCATGTTGTGC
>JACCSD010000222.1 GCA_013813185.1 Burkholderiaceae bacterium | reverse complement strand
GAGTGATCGCAGTGTCGTCAAGTGCGCGGCTGGCCGAACGCGAAAAGGCGCTGCGCGCGCCGCAGCAGAAGTGCTTCGATTGCTTCCGGGCAGCCGGACAGGCGCCACAACAACATCAGCGCGGCGCCATAGACGGCCACTCCGACCCCGATGCCGGCCGTCACGATGCTCGCCAACCCGACGGCGGAAGCCGGTGCTGCCATTTGGGAGGACAGCGCAATGGTCGTGGTGTGTACCGCAAACGCCATCAGGACCGTCGCGACGACAGGCCGCCATAGAACGCCGAGGTAGCGCCTCCCGCTCAGCCTGAGAGTCCGCAGCAGCGTGCCGACATCGACGATCAGCATCGCGAACGTCGATATCAGATCGGAATAGGCGACGCCCAGCAGCCCGAATTGCCCGAACAATGGCCAGATTGAAACGGCGAGCGCCGCGAGCTTCACCAGCCACTGCCGGGTCCACAGATATGGCCGGCCGATCGAGTAGTAAACCGCCCAGCTGTTCGATCGCATGGCGGCGCATCCGGCGCTGATCGCGAGCACTTGAACCACGGGAATCGCAGCCAGCCATTTATCTCCGAGCGCGAGCGCAACTGCGGGTTCCGCCAGCAGCGCTATTCCGGCGCATGCCGGCAATGCGGCGGCCACGACGGCAGCGTTAATCTGCAGAACCCGGTCGCCGAGCGCTGCCAGATCGTGTGCGAGCCGAGAGTATCCGGGGAACAGAGCGCGGCCGATCGGGTCGACGACCTCGGTTATCGGCAGTGAAGCGATCTCTTCGCCGATGGCATAGACGCCCAATGGTGCGGCTCCCATCAGGCGCCCGGTGAAGGCATGAGGAATTCTTGTTCCGGCGAAATGCAGAAAGCCATTGATCAGCATGGCGCCGGTGAACGACAGCATCTCGCGCCAATGACGAAGGCACCAGCGCGGCCGCAAGGGGTGCATCGCGTAGCTCAGCACGATTCCGGTGATGCGGCTGGCCACGAGCCCGGCAACGAGCGCCCAGTAACTTCTAAACAGGAATGCTCCAACAAGCGTGACGACAAAGCCCGCCAGCTTCTTGCCGGTCAGATAGGCGAACTCCTTGTCGAACTGCAAGTTGCGCCGAAAGTCGACGGTGCCGATGTTTTCAAATGATTGAAGGCCCCAGCTTGCAGCAATGACGAGCATGATCGCCGTCAAGCGCGGCTCGTTGAAAAAAAGCGCGGCGGGATGGGCAGCCAGAGCGGTCAACGCAGCGCAGGAAACGGCGATGCACAAACTGAGCGTCCACGCGGTGTTGTAGTGCTGGCGGGTCGGCGCCGGATGCTTGATCAGCACCATTTCAATGCCGACGTAGCTCAGCAGCTCCACTAGGGCGATAACGGTCATCGCCATCGCCACCAGGCCGAAGTCTTCCGGAACCAGCAGCCGCGCGAGCACCAGCGTGCTGACGATTCCGATCAGCCGCAGCGTCCAGCGCGCGAGGATCATCCAGGCAGCGCCTCTTGCGAGAGCTTGCTTCACTGCAGGGACGCCTCGATCAGCCTCGGGCCGGCTACGAGCGCGCCTCCGCGAGGCGGCATTGCCGACGTCAAATCGAATGAGGCCACAGCGCGTTGCTCGCGTCGGCCATCTCAATGACCGGAACTTGCGTCGCAACCTGCGCAATGCTGGCCACGTGATCGTGTCCGACCTGCAGCGGCATGACAGCGACGTGAGCGCCGCTCAGCACACTGAGCGACTCGCCGTCGAGCCCGGCATCGAAGGCCCGCAGGTCGATCGAGCCGACACCGAAGCCGAGCGCTTTCGACGCCGCTTCCTTGCGCGTCCACACGCGCAGAAACGCCAGACTTGCATTCGAACTCGCGGCGATCGCGTCAGCCTGCTCGCGAGAGCAGATGTCGCCGGCCAGCTCGCCCGCATTTTGCAAGTTGTGACGACGCTCAATATCGACCCCGATTGCAGCCGGCTGATTCGCCACTGCGATCAAGGCGACGTCTGCACTGTGCGAGACATTGAAGCCCAGATCCCGATGCTCGCGCAGGAAGGGCTTGCCGGCTGTGCCGAGCTCGAAAGTCAGCTTCGCAGGCGTTATCCGCAAGCGTTGACCGAGGATGCGGCGCAGCGCCGACCGAGCCAGCACGAAGCGCCGACGGTCTCGGCCGAACGCGTAGCGGGCGGCGCGCTGCCGCTCCGTGTCGTCAAGGTCCGACCACGCCACGTCGAGTTCGCGCCGCGCCAGCGAAACCTTCCAGACGGAAATAACGCTTCGCGCGCCGGCGTCGGCGGCCGATGTGGATTCCATGCGCCGCGACGTATCGCTGACGAGTAGGTTTGAGTGCGTCACGGCGCGGCGAGCGGCATCAGCAGGCAGCGCCGCAATCCGTGTCGCGCACCCGTTCGAGCCACGGTGAAACGAGCCGCTGAAACGACGCTTGCGCGCGCGAAGTTGTCAACATGTGATCGCAATCCGCAAGAAAAACCGATTCGATCCGGTCGGCGAAACCATAGCGGCGGAACGCATCCCGAAACTGGGATGGATAGTTGTACATAGCCGGGCTGCTGCCCGAAAACACCAACAGTATGCGAACGTTGCGGGCGACCAGCGTTTCGAGACGTGCAGCGAACTCATCGCGTGATGGGAAAACGGTTCGGCCCTGCTTGGCGGTGTCGAAGGAGTCGGGATCTTCAAACGGGAGCAGCGGGTGCCGCAACACGCTCATTGCCAATCGAACGCCGTAGGACAGTCCGTGCCGTCGCGCCTGGCGCAGAAAGTAGTTCAGCAAAGCGCGTGGAGTGCGATACAGATAGGGATCGAACATTACAATTGCATCGAGCCGCGGATCCTCCAGCGCCATCAGGTGCGCCAGATCGGCGCCCGAGCAAAAGCCCACCATCGCAAAGCGGCTTGGCCCCCACGTGTGCTGCACGTGGTCCATCGCAGCGCGGATATCGCTCAGACGCTGCTGCAGCATCGTCCCATCGGGATCTCTGCGCTGGCTGTCGCCCAGGCCCGCCATGTCGAAACGAAATCCGATCAGCCCGATGCACGACGCGAGCCGCGCTACAGCCACATTAATGCGATGCGGACCGACGCGCGAGATGATTCCCGCATTTGTCAGCAGCACTGCCCGGCGCGGCGCCGAAGCGAGCGGCGGGATGCTGACGGTGCCCACCAGACTCTGGTCGGGGCCGAAGTGAACGGTTTGCTCCGTCACGGCGATGACGCCAATTGATCGATCAGAGCAATCAATTGCGGCGGAACCAGCGCGCTGCCCATGGTTTCGTTCGCCATCCAGTCAGTCGAAATTTCGATCATGATCGATTGCACGAGCGCGTGCGAAACGGCTGGACGGGCGCCGGCTTCGCGCGAGGCGATCAGTGTTCGGACGCCGCGATTCGCGAGTTCGATCAGCGGCAGCGACGTGGTGCTGCCGATTTGCGCCGCCAGCCGCGGCCCGACGTCGAATCCCACCAGATTGCCCGGCGCGACAGGCTCGGGCTCGTCGAAGGCCGCGCGCACCGCAGACCACGACATGTCGAAGCCGCGCGCGACTTCGCGG
The DNA here is from genome assembly GCA_013813185.1 of Burkholderiaceae bacterium. Lineage (GTDB taxonomy): Bacteria > Pseudomonadota > Gammaproteobacteria > Burkholderiales > Burkholderiaceae_F > JACCZX01. Next base: position 19,636 of record JACCSD010000222.1, on the reverse strand, counting down.
CGATGCGAACTGACCAGCGCCTCCAGGTACTGCGGGCCGTTGATCACGGGTTCCCACAGCAGCAAGGTGCCGATGCCCGCCGTCTCTTCGGCCGCCGCGAGCGCAGCGATCGTGGCGCCGAGGCCGACTCCGAACAACGTGATGCCCGGTGCTGCACCGACAGCGCGCAGATGTTCGATCGCACAGCGCGAGTCGCCAACCCAGTCGTCCAGCGATTGATCGGCCGGTTCTCCTGCCGAGTCGCCGGCGCCGTGGTAATCGAACCGCAGCACGGCGCAGCCGGCGCGTACCAGGCGATCTGCCAGCGATCGGTACATCGGCGCCGTGCGAATCGCCTCCTGCCCGAAAGGGTTCAAGAACAACCAGCTTTGCTGGGGTTCGACGTCAGCCGGAACGGCAAGCATGCCGACAAAATCGCGTCCATGGCGCTGCATGGACAGTACCTGTTGCCTGCCTCTACCATGTTCGCCGCGTCCGCCACGGACCATGGCAGTTCTCCGCTGTCTCGAGTTGCATTCATTCTATGGGTCACTGCACCGAGAATAGTGCCGAATAGCGGAGCAATTGACGTTTGCGAATCGCTTTCGACCGCCCGACCCGGCGGACGAGTCAGGCGCTGCGCCTGAAGTAGAAACCCATATAGGGCGACCTGTGCCCGGGCAGCAGCGCGAGGCTGAACGTTTTCTCCGGCACCAGCCAACGGTCTACGAGTTCATAGCCGAGTTCGCTGAACTCGCGTTCGATGCCCGAGGGCGTGCGTGCCAGAAACGGGATTGCCCAGGTGGCCCCGCGCTGAATCCCGACGAAGGGGTCGCCGTCTTCGCGAAACGGGCTGCGGTTGAGGATAAAGTGCGGCGGCAACTCCGCCGTTTCGTCTGCAAGATCGCGCACCGTTCGTTCCCAGTAGTGAAAGGCGCCGGATGCAAGGAAGATGTCGCATCCGCGACAGTCCCGCACCGACGTGCTGAATCGCAGCCCCTGCGCGCAGCGTTGTTGCGCGACGTCGACGCCGATGGCCACCACTTCAGGCAAATCCATCACGATCCATTCGCGGATCAGTCCCGGGCACAACAGCGCAGAGTATTGATAAAAGAGCTGTCCGGCGCCGCCTCCGTAGTCGAACAAGACCAGGCCCTCGGTCTGGATCCGGTTGAGCCAGTACAAAACTGGGTAGTCGCTCGGACGCGTCGCCAGAGACGTGGTCAGGTTGCTATGAACCAGGTGCGGGTCACCGTGCGCGTTGCCCGCATTTTTCCGCGCCACCGGCCAGGCCTGGTCGAAAGAACCGAAAGCTCGCTCCAGGGTGGACAGCCAGTTCAACGCGCGAAAGCCGAGCGGTCGGCGCTCGATTTTCCGCAACAGCGCCTGTATCGGCGTCGTCAGCGCAAAGCGCCTGACCCATTGTCGGATTGCCATGCGAGTCGTCGCGGGCGCTACGAATGTTTGCGGCGCCGCGTTCGTCAGGAGAACTGATGCATTGCGTAGCGTGCGGTGGGCGATACCGCCTGGCGGCCGATCGCGCGTCTCACTAGGGATTTGACGCCCAGCACAGTGCGCACGCCCGCATACAACGGCGCGTCGCGCATCGGCCGGCTTCCTATCGGCGGCGGGTCCAGTCCCGCGGATCGCAGGCGATGGTTGACGGCGTGCAGCAGGCTGTTGCGGCGAGTGGCATCGGTGTAATAGGTAAAGCTCGCGGTGACCGACGGTCCATCGCCGTTTTCGACCAGATGCGGCGATGTCGAAGGCATGTAGGCGCCCCTGCCGGGTTCGAGATCGAACACGAGCGCACGCTCGCGCAGCTCGTCGCGCCACTTGATCAGGTCCCGGTTGTGCCGGGCATGGAACAGATCGCGTGCGGCCTCGCTGACTGCCACTGTGTCGTCGGGTTGCCAGACGTACAAGCGCTTGCGCCCCATGATCTGCAGGATGAAATTGTGTTCCTTGTCCATGTGAAACGGCGTCACTGCGCGCGGCGACGTGACAAAAATCCATCCCGCCCGGTACGACATCCCCGGATCGAGCCGCTCGACTGTCGGCTTGACGTCATCGAGTACGGTGTCGACCAGCGATTGGTACTCCGGGTCGGTCTGAATGTTCAGCAACGACATCCACGCCGCTGCATGCTCGATATCCGAAAGCGTGTCGACCGCGGTCTTGCGGTTCGGGTGCAGCCGCGGCGCGTCGTTGAAAGGCGTTCCCGCCGCTGCGGTATCGCTGTGCGTGCGGACCTGGCATCGGTCTTCAAGCCGTGTTCCCAGCGCGATCACTTTGTTCAGGGCCAGCAGCGAATGCTCGTGCACGCGATGCCGAATCGGCGTCACGCGCCACGGATCGAATTGCCGGGCGCCGACGTCGAGCCAGCGCGCCGGGCAGTCGCTCGTGTCAGCCATCTGCGTTCAGTGCGGCTTCGACGAACGCCGCACCGAGCCCAGCACGCGGGCGAACAATGAAGGCGGCGAAACGGCGCTTGCGTCGACGCTGTCGTAGGCGCGAGCGATCTGACGCAGCGATTCGAATATGAAGCGGCGCGGATTGACACGCTTGGCGAGCCCCTTTTCGAGCGCCGCGATCGCGCGCATCGCCAGCAGCGAGTGCCCGCCGAGATCGAAGAAATTGTCATTGACGCTGATGCGGTGCACGCCAAGAAGTTCACGCCAAACATCAAGTACCGTCTCTTCGGTCGGGGTAGCAGGTTCGATGAATCCGCCGGTAACGGCGCCGTTGTTCGGCGCTGCCTGCGGCGACGGCTCGCCGTGCACTGCGGCGCCGGGGGCAACTCCGCTGATCGACTGCCCAATCGCGCGCTCCGGTTCCGCCGACATTTCTGCGACGGTCGCGTAAAAGCCGTCCAGGAAGGATTGCGCCCGCTCTTTGTCGAGAATGTCGGAGTTGTACAGCAGTCCGCCGTGCAGTCCCGCATGATCCTCGAGAACCCACACTCCAATGTCTTCCGCAATCGTGGTTCGGCCGACAAAATTGTGTGTGCGTTCGAGGTTGCCCCAGTGCGTCGGGCGCTCACGCGCGTCCTGGAACGAGAACAACGCCTGATAGATCGGAAAACGGCTCTCGCCGCGCGCCAGATGCAGCGACCGAACCAGTTGTTCGATCGGCACGTCCGGATGCTTCAGCGCGTCGACCACCACGCTGTGCACTTCCTGCGCCATCCGATGATGGCTCCACGACTCATCGAGCTTCAAGCGCAAGGGCAGGGCGTTGACGAAAAACCCCATCACGCCTTCGATTTCAGCAAAGTTGCGACCGCGCACCGGCACGCCGACCACCAGATCGCGCTGCCCGGTCAGCCGGTACAACAGCGTGTAGTAGGCGGCCAGCAGCACTGTGTTAAGCGTCGATTGAATCGACTGCGCAAGTTGTCGCAGGCGGGCACACGTGGTCGCGTCGATCTCGAGCCAGAGATTGCCGCCGCGGCCGCTTTGTCGCTGCGGGCGCGGACGGTCGGCCGGCAGGCCCAGCGGTTCGGGCGGGCTCGACAGGATACGTAGCCAGTGCGCGGTCTGTGCCCCGATCTCGGGTCCTTGCAGCCAGTCGACCTGCCACGCTGCAAAGTCTCCGTAGGTCACCGGCAGCGCCGGAAGCGCCGCTGCCGCGCCGGCGCGACGCGCTGCGTACAGCGCCGCCATCTCGCGCTGGAAAAGATCGAACGACCATCCGTCCCAGACGATGTGATGAACCATGAAGAAAAAGACATGCTCATCCGCACCCAGCCGAAACATATGTGCGCGCACCAGCGGGCCCTCGGTGAGCGAGAAAACCTGTTCGGACAGTTCGGTCAGGCGGGCGGCAACGCGCGCTTCCCGGGCGGCAACGGCAAGCGCAGAAAGATCTTCTGCCGGAAACACGCGCAGCTGCACGCCGGGCAGCACGATTTGCACCGGCTCATCGCCGGTGCTCGCGATCATCGTACGCAGGCTCGACTGCCGCCGGATCACCTCGTTCAACGCGTGCTCGAACGCCGCCTCGTCGAGCGTCCCTTTGAGGCGGTGCCCGGAAGGTGTGTGATAGACCGAGCGCCCGGGATCGAGCTGCTCGAGGAACCACAGCCGCTGCTGCATCACCGACAGCGGCGCCCAGTCCTGCTGCGATCTGCGCGGGATGCGCGTCGGAGCGCTCTCGGCCGGCTCGGCATGCCGATCCAGCCATGCTGCCAATGCCATCACGGTTGGGGCCTCGAATATCGCGCGCAGTGGAACATGGTGGTTGCGTGCACGGCTCAGGCGAAAGGCGAGCTGCGCAGCCAGCAGTGAATGGCCTCCGACAGCGAAAAAGTTGTCCGAACGGCCGAGGCCGGGCAGGCTGAGCAGCTGCTCCATCGTCTGCGCCACCAGGCGCTCGGTCAGCGTGATCGGCAGCTCGGCGGACAAAGCGTCGCGTGCGCTACGCGGCTGCGCGCGAGTGGGCGAGGGCAGGCCGTGCCGATTGATCTTGCCGTTCGGCAGACGTGGAATTTCGGACAGCGCGATAAAGTGCTGCGGGATCATGTGCTCGGGCAACGAAGCGCGCAGATGATCGCGCAGCTCTGCAGTCATCGCGTCAACGTCCGGAGCGGGAGATCGAGGCACGAAATAGGCGACGATGCGCACATCGCTCGCCACGTCCTCGCGCGCGATCACGACGCATTCGCGCACTGCCGGATGACTGGCGATGCTGGCTTCGATCTCGCCCGGCTCGATCCGATATCCGCGCACCTTGACCTGAGAATCCAGGCGCCCCCGATGCTCCAGCTGTCCGTCGTGGCGCCAGCGGCCGCGGTCGCCGGTCCGGTACAGGCGTGCTCCCGACGCCTGGGCGAACTGATCGTCGATGAAGCGCTCGGCGGTGAGGTCCGCACGGTTCAGATAGCCGGAAGTCACGCCATCGCCGCCAATGCAAATTTCGCCGGGAAAGCCGATCGGACACAACTGGCGCATTTCGTCGAGGACCCAGACGGAGGTGTTCGCGATCGGCGTTCCGATCGATATTCCACGGTCCGGATATTCGACACGCCAACACGTCGACCACACGGTCGTTTCGGTCGGGCCGTACATGTTCCAAACTTGACCGGCACGCTGCAGCAGTTGCGAAACCAGGCCGATCGATAACGCTTCGCCTCCCACCAGCGCCTTGAAGTCTGGCTTGCCTTGCCAGCCCGCGTCGATCAGCAGACGCCACGTCGCGGGGGTGGCCTGCATCATGCTCACGTCGTGCTCGCCAATCAGTTTCGCCAGCGCCACTCCGTCCGTTGCTTCGCTGTGCGAGGCGAGGACAATCCGGGCGCCGAGCATCTGCGGCAGCAACAACTCCAGTACCGCGATATCAAAGCTGAGCGTGGTGACCGCAAGCAGACAGTCGTGCGCGGTCATGCCGGGTCGAGCCGCCATGCTGACAAGAAAATTGGAGACCGATCGATGCGGCACGACGACGCCTTTCGGCTTGCCCGTCGAGCCGGACGTGTAGATCACGTACGCCGGATCATCGGGACGGGCGTCGGCGGGCGTCTGAGGCAAATCTGCATCCGATTCGGCGGCTATCGGCGCACGCTCGGCATCGAGTCGCACCATGGCGGCAGCCGGCAGCTCAAGCGATTCGCCGAGGACGGATTGCGTGATCAGCACCGATAGCTGCGCGTCGTGCGCCATGTAGCGGAGTCGCTCGGCCGGATAGGTGGGATCGAGCGGCACGTACGCGGACCCGCTTTTCAGCGCTGCAAGTTGTGCCACCAACATGTCGAACCCGCGCTCGACGTGCAGTCCGATCAGCGCACCGCGCCGCGCGCCTCGCGCGCGCAGGTACCGGGCCAGACGATTCGATCGCGCGTCGAGTTCGCCATAGCGCAACCTTTGCCCGCCGCAGATCACCGCGACATCGTTCGCGTTGCGTGGAGCGAAGTCGCGCAGCAGTGATGCGACGTTGGCGTGCCGGTCGCGCCCGGCAGCAGTTCGATTCCAACTCGCCAGCAGCGCTCGATCGGCCGGGCCGGTGATATTTAGCGATTCAAGCGACGCCTCCGGCCGTGCCACCAGATCGCGCAGCAGCATCCGGTATGCGCCAAGCCAACTGCGGACGGTGGCCGCGTCGTATAAGCCGGTGTTGTACTGACATTCGAGCCGCAAGCCCCCGGCGACCGGTACGGCATTCATGAACAGCTCGAAATTCTCGAAGTGGCGCGGATTCGAACTCACCTCGACCGCAACGTCTGCAAAACTGAGAGCACCACCGTCGAGCGTCTGGTCAAGGTTGAACATGACGCTGACCAACGGCAACCGTGCAGGGTCGCGTTCGAGTTGCAGCTTCTTCAGCAGCGTGCCGAATGTGTAGCGCTGGTGTTCGAACGCGTCGAACAACGCGGACTGAGACGCAGTGAGCGCCTGCGCGGCCGGCGCTGCTGAAGCGAGCGACAAGCGCACCGGCAGCAGGTTGACGCAATGGCCGACCAGTTGTGGCATGTCGCTGGCCGATTGACCTGCCGATGGAACGCCGATCACCACATCAGTTTCACCCGTCAGGCGCGCGAGCAGCGCTCCGAAACCTGCCAGCAACACGCCGAACAGGCTGGCGCCGTGCTTGCCGGCGATTCGCTTTACGTCTGCAACGAGTTCGGCGTCGAACACGACATCCTCGCGCAGCGAATTAAACGTGCGCCGCGCAGGGCGCGGGCGATCGGGCGGAAGGTCGAGCACCGGAACGCTGCCGTCGAAGCGCGCCAGCCAGTAGCGCTCGGCTGCCGCGGCTTCGGGCGAAGCGTTGTGCTCGGTCTGCGCCAGCGCGTAATCGCTGTACGCGGCGGCAGGCTCCAGGTTCGGATGCGCGCCGCCGCTGTGGATTGAGTAAAGCCGCGCCAGGTCGCGGCAAATGACGCCGAATGACCAGCCATCGCACACGATGTGATGTGCGGTCACGATCAGTTGGTGATCCATTGCGGCGAACTTCAGCAGCATGGCGCGCAACAGCGGCCCTGTGATGAGATCGAACGGCGTCTCGACCGCGGCCGCAAGCGCGCTCGCGGCAGCATCGGCTTGCGCTCGCACTTCGAGCGAAGTCAGGTCGATGCGTTCGAGTCGCAGCTCGCAGCGCTCGGCTATCAGCAATTCCAGCCCGTCGCGGCTGAAGGTCGCGCGCAGCGATTCGTGGCGTGCGCCAAGGTCGCGCAGCGCGAGTTCGAGCGCCTCGAGATCGAGGCTGCCGCGCAGACGTAGCGAAATCGATTCGTTGTAGGCGAGCGATGCTTCGCGCCCGAGCTGATCGGCCAGCCAGACTTCGCGCTGGGCTTCGGTGGTCGGCACCACGCGCGCCAGCGCAGGCCCGGCGAACGGGTCGAAATCGCTGTTCGCAAGATTGGATGCCGCGGGTGCGTCGTTCATGCTCTCACTTGACTTTCACGTACTTGCCGCGAGCGTGCGGATGCGGCACAAACCAGGCCGGGGTGCCATCGGCGTCGCGTCCGAGCCGAGCGCCGGGAACCGGCGGCCGCGCTGCGTCGCGCACTCCGGTGTTGGCACCGGTACGGCGCGCAATGAAGTCTGCTTCCTGCAGCTCGGCGACCGATTCCTTGAACGCCATTTTGATCGTCGCGATGTCGTTTTCGGTATGTGCGGTCGTGAGGAAGCACGGGAAGTTGTCGAGGATATGCACGCCGCGGCTGCGCATCATCGCGAACAGCAGATCCTGCAGCGGATGATCTTCGCTGAACGCGATCTTCCAGATCGACGAGAAATGCCTGATCACGATCGGTGCTCCGGCTTCGCGGCAAAACGCATTCAGCTCGTCGGCCATCGCCGCCGTGCGCAATGTCAGTCCCGCCTGCAGTTCGGGCCCTTCGCGCCGCAGATGATCGAGCGATGCCCTGGCAGCCGCCAGAGCGAGCGGGTGGCGCACGAACGTGCCGGCGAAGTAGGTCACGCCGACGGTCGGCACCGAGTCATCACCGAACTGCCAGGCGCCGCCGTCCAGCGCATCCATGTACTCGCGCTTGCCGGCGATGACTCCGATCGGGAAGCCGCCGCCGAGAACTTTGCCGTAGGTTGCAACGTCGGCGCGAATTCCCCACAGTGCCTGTATGCCGCCGGGATGGCAACGAAATCCGGTGACGACTTCGTCGAAGATCAGCACGCTGCCCGACTGCTGCGTGACTTCGCGCAGATCGCGCAGAAACTCGCGTGGCTGAAAATCGGGCCGCCGGCTCTGCACCGGTTCGACCAGCACCGCGGCCAGTTCATCGACGTGCGACTTGATGATTTGCAGTGCATGCTCGGTGCCGTAGTCGAGCACCAGCACATTTTCAGCGGTGTTCGGCATGATTCCCGGCGCCGCCGGATACGCCTTCAGATTTTTCGTCGCGCGCACGATCACTTCGTCGAAAATGCCGTGATACGAGTTCGTGAACAGTGCGATCTTCGAGCGGCCGGTCACCGTGCGCGCGATGCGCACCGCACCCATCACCGCTTCGGAGCCGGTGTTGCACAATCCGGCGCGATCAAAGCCGGTCAATTCGCAGATCATCCTGGCGACTTCACCGGCCAGCGGGTGCTGCGGCCCGATGTCGTACCCGCTGTCGATCTGATCGCGAATCGCCTTGATCACGAACGGCGGCTGCCAGCCGAACATGTTCATGCCGAAACCGCTCAACACGTCGACATACTCGTTGCCGTCGATGTCGGACAGATGCGAACCGTGCGAGCGCTCGACCACGATCTGGTAGACGATCTCCTTCAACAGAGGCCGGAATCCGTTGACGACGCGCGGGTCCGCCAGGTGCGGCCGATGCGCAATCGTGTACTCGCGCGATTTTCTGGTGCGGGCAATGTAGCGACGCATGAACACGTCAAGCCGCGATCGCTGGCGCTCCGTTAACTCGCCGCTGTGTGCAGTGTGGATGCGCGCGATCGCGCCGAAAGCCGTTCTGGCCTCGTACCGGATCATCGCGCTGGTGTCGCGCGCGCTGGGCGTGTCGGGTGCGGCGGCCATTGCGGGAGCAGCGCCCGATGTTGGCGTAGCGCCCGCCAGTGCGTCCAGCTGTTGCGACATCAACCGCATTTGGTGCCGCAACTGCTCGAGCACTGGGGCTGCCGAGACGCTCGACGAGGCGGCGGCACTCCGCATGTTCAGCGGCGATGCCTCCGGCTCTGCCGGCAGCTCACCGTCGAGGTAGGTTGACAGTGCATCGAGCGTCCGGTGTTTTTCCATCAACTGCCGGAACGTGATGTCGATCCTGAAATGCTTTTTCAGCTGCAGTGCCGCCTGCGTCAACGTCAGCGAATCCAGCCCGAGTTCGACGAAGGTTGTGTCCGGGTCTGCTGCGGCAAAATCGACACCCGAGATCTCCTCGAGCACGCTCTTCAAGTTAACAATCAGCGCAGGTTTGCGATCTGCGGGCGCGGCGGCGGGCTCGCGCTCGGATGCGCCGGCAGGCTCAGCCCGCGGTGTTGAAGGCGCCACCGGCGCAGCAATCGTTGCGGCGGCGCCGATCGGACCGGCGTCGACCCAGCATCTCTGCCGTTCGAACGGATAGGTTGGCAGCACGATGCGGCGGCGAGCGCCGGCGGCGTCCGACCATGGTACGTCGATGCCGAGCGTCCACAAATGTCCGATCGCCAGCGCCAGTGTGCTCAACTCGTCGTGCGGGGTTGCTGCCAGACTGGCGATTGCGATCGGCGCTTTGCCGCCGGGCGCAGCATGCTGCCGTATCAGCGAGCTCAGTATCGCGCGCGGGCCGATCTCGAGGAACACGCACTCACCCTCGTCGTTCGTTGTACCGGCAACGCGCACCGCTGGTGAGAATCGCACCGTCTTGCGCAGATGACGCGCCCAGTAATTCGGATCGCACGCGTCAGTCTCTGTCATCCAGGCGCCGGTCAACGTCGACACGATCGGAATCTGCGGCGCATTGAGCCGGACTGCACTGACCGCAGACTCGAACGGCGCGATCGCCGCATCCATCATCGCCGAGTGAAAAGCGTGTGACGTTTGCAGCACGGTCGCGGCAATGCCGCTGCTATCGAGCGTCGCGCGATACGCCTCGATCGCATCGCCCGGACCGGCGACGACGCACGAATTCGGGCTGTTGTCGGCGGCCAGCGAAAGGCTTTGCGGCAAGGTTGCTGCCACCCTGTCGGCGGGCAGTCGTACCGACAGCATCGAGCCTGCAGGCAGCGCCTGCATCAGTCGGCCGCGGCATGCAACAAGGCGCACTGCGTCCGACACCGAAAAGACACCGGCGAGCGCCGCCGCGACAAATTCGCCGACGCTGTGGCCGATCAGCGCCGACGGGCGCAGGCCGCGCTCGATCCAGAAGCGGGCCAGTGCGTACTCGACGCAGAACACTGCCGGTTGCGTCACCGAGGTGGCGCGCAGCGCATCGGCATCGCCTCCGAGCATCGCCGCTTTCAGATCGCTTCCGAGCGTGCCCTCGAGCACGGCCAGACATTCGTCGAACGCAGCGCGAAACGCGGGCACATCGTTGTACAGCGCCGATCCCATGCCCGCGTACTGCGCTCCCTGGCCCGGGAAGACGAACACGACTTCAGGCGTGTGTGCGGCCCGCGCGCGCGCTGCACGCAGCCGATGATCGCGGCTGCGCAAGGCTTCGATCGCCGCAGCGGCGCTATCGGCAACGATGGCCACTCGTTGTGGGAACACCGCTCGACCGACGCGCAACGTGTAGGCCGCGTCGGCAACATTCGTCTGCGGGTGCGCTGCAAAGTGATCCGCAAGACGAGTCGCCGCCTGGTCGAGCGCGGCCGGCGTTCGCGCTGACAGCCGCAGCACGTGCGGCCCGACCGCGAGCGGCGATGCTTCGCGCAGCGGAGCTTCTTCGAGCACCGCATGCGCGTTGGTGCCACCGACGCCGAACGAGCTGACTCCGGCTCGCCGTGGTTGGGTGCCGCGCGGCCACGGCCGCAGGCGATCGTTGACAAAGAATGGGCTCGCGTCGAAGTCGATCTTCGGATTCGGCGCAGCAAAGTTGACCGTCGGCGGTAACTGTTCATTTTCGAGCGCCAGTACAGCCTTGATCACGCCCGCCGCGCCGGCGGCGATCACCGTGTGCCCGAGGTTGCTCTTGATCGACCCGATCGCGCAGAACGACGCGTCCTTCGTGTGCCGGCGAAACGCACGCGTCAACGCTTCGACTTCGACCGGGTCACCGAGCGGAGTCGCGGTTCCGTGCGCCTCGACATAGCCGATGCTGCGTGCGTCGACTGCGGCATCGTCGTGCGCGCACGCGATCACCGCGGCCTGCCCGTCGACGCTGGGCGCAGTAAAGCTTGCCTTGTCGCCGCCGTCGTTGTTGATGGCGACGCCGCGCACGACCGCATGAATCGTGTCGCCGTCCGCCACCGCATCTTCGAGACGCTTCAGCAACACGATGCCGGCGCCGTCGCTGAACACCGTGCCTGACGCATTCGCATCGAACGTTCGCGTATGGCCGTCGGGCGAAAGCATCGCGCCGTCCTGGTACAGATAACCGCTGGCCGGCGGGCACGTGATCGACACGCCGCCGGCCAGCGCCATCGCGCAGCGGCCGTCGCGCAAGCTGTCAACCGCCTGCGCGATCGCAACCAGCGACGTTGAACACGCAGTGTGCACACTGACGGCGGGCCCTGTCAGATTCAGGCGGTGCGCGGTGCGCGTTGCGATGTAGTCCTTTTCGTTGGCCAGCATCACCTGGAACTCGCCGACGCGCTCGATCAAATGCGGGTGCTGCGCCACGTGACGCTGGAAGTAAGTCGCGTTGTACATGCCGGCGAAAACGCCGATCGGTCCGGCCTCGGGTCCGGGCCGATAGCCCGCGCGTTCGAGGCACTCCCACGCGAGCTCGAGAAAGATTCGCTGCTGCGGATCCATCAGCTCGGCCTCGGTTGGATTGATGCCGAAAAAAGCAGGATCGAACCATTCGACGTCGTCGATCACGCCGCGCGCACTGACGTAGTTGGGATCACGCCGCAACTGCTCAGCGATGCTCGAATCGAGTTCGGCCTCGCTAAACTGCCTGATGGCATCGCGACCTTCGCTCAACAGTCGCCACAGCGATTCGATGTTGGGTGCACCCGGAAAGCGTCCCGCCATTCCGATAATGGCAATGGACGTATTGCCTGCGCGGCGATCGATGCGCGTCAGGCGACGCGCATCGATCGCGGGTTCGCCGCCCGTGACGCTGCGCGCCAGACCTGCGGGCATCGGATCGCTGAAGAAGTCGGCGACGGTGAGCGTTGCGTGCCCGGAGTCGCGCAACCGCGCGAGCGCACGCAGCACCAGCAACGAATTGCCGCCAAGCTCGAAAAAATTGTCGAGCCGGCCGGCGCGGTCGATGCCGAGCACGCTCGCGAAGACCGCCGCCACCTGCGCTTCGACCTCATTCTCCGCAGCTTGATAGGGCACTGCGAGCTCGGGGCGCTGCGCAGGCGGCGCAGGCAGCGCGCGCCGGTCGAGCTTGCCATTCTGCGTGATCGGAAGCGCCGGCAGGCTGATGAAAATGGGCGGCACCATGAAGTCGGGCAGCCGCTGTGCGGTGAACTGCTTCAGCGCAGGAATATCGATCGAGGCGCCAGGCGCTGCAACGATGTAGGCCACCAGTTGCAATCCACGCTCGGCCGATTCGCGCGCAATCACTGCGCACGCGCGCACATCCGGATGCGCCGCCAGCGTCGCTTCGATTTCGCCGGGCTCGATGCGATAGCCGCGCATCTTGATCTGATCGTCGACGCGTCCGACAAATTCGAGCGCGCCGTCCGGCAGAAAGCGCGCCAGATCGCCGGTGCGGTACACGCGGCCGGCAGTACTTTGCGTCTGCGATGCAACGAAGCGCTCGGCGGTGAGCTCCGGTCGACCACGATATCCGCGCGCCACCCCAAGGCCGCCTATGTAAAGCTCGCCGATCACGCCACGCGGCACCGGCTCGCCTTGTGTGTCTACGACCGACAGCGTGGTGGCGTTGATCGGAAAGCCGATAGGCACCGACCGCGCCATCGGATCGAGTTCGCGCGGAATCGCGTACGTGGCGCTGAAGGTCGTGCACTCGGTAGGACCGTAGCCGTTGATCAGCTGTGTGCGCGGCAGTGCATCCAGGGCGCGCCGTACGTGCGAGACCGACAGTGCTTCACCACCGGTCACCAATTGCTCCAGTCCGTGTAAATGGCGCGCATCGTCATCGACGATTGCGTTAAACAGCGCCGCCGTCAGCCATGCCGAAGTCACGCGGCGTTCGCGGATCGCACGCACGATTCCGGCGCCGCTCGGAACCGGCTCGGCGTGCACCACGCAGCGGCCGCCGTTAAGCAGCGGCCCCCAGATTTCGAGCGTCGATGCGTCGAAACCCAGCGGCGCGGCGTGCAGCATTGTGACCCCGGCATCGAGACGCATGAAGTTCGCATTCTTAACGAGCCGCACGATCGATCGATGCATGATCTCGACACCCTTGGGCTGCCCGCTCGAGCCCGACGTGTACATCAGGTAGGCGAGCGTTTCGGCTGCGATATCTGCGGTCGGTGGTAACACGGCGTCTGTACGCAGCATTGCCTGCGCAGCGTTAACCCGGGTCACTCCCGCCGGCAATTGCGCGCGCGTCGACGGCCCGACGACCGCCACCTCGCAGCCGGCGTCGCGCACCATGAACCCAATACGCTCGGCCGGAAACGACGGCTCGACCGGCATGTACGCCGCGCCGGACTTCAGAATGCCGAGCATCGATACGATTGCGTGCGATGAGCGGTCCATCACGATCGCAACGATCGCGCCGGGTTCCACGCCGCTCGCCGTTAACTGCGCAGCAAGACGATCGGACACGGCGTCGAGCGCTTCGTAGGTCAGCGTGCCTTCATCGCACACGACGGCCGGGCGGGAGCGGTGCAATGCCACCTGCTCGGCAAAACACGCAGTGACGCTCAACGGCCCGGTGTAATCCCAGCCGCACGCACCGACGCTGGCCGCTGCGATGCCTGCGTCCGAGAGCGTGTTTGGCAGGGAAGCCGGATGAGGCAAAGCAGACTCCGACACGATAAGTGAATCGGATTCTAGGTGGGCCCGCGTCGCACGTGCCGTTGAATAACCGACCAATCGACGCTGGAAATCGCTCGCCCCGTGGCTGCCGGGCGGCGTATAGCCCGCTACAGAACCGTGGCGATGGCCTTCGCAACGGAATCGACGTTTCGCGTGTTCAGTGCGGCAACACAGATCCGTCCGGTGTGGACGGCATAGATGCCGAACTCCGTTCGCAGCCGGTCGACCTGCTCCGGGGTCAAGCCGCTGTACGAGAACATTCCGTTTTGGCGCAGCACGAACGAGAAGTCCTGCGCGGCGCGGTGAGCTTGTAAGCGATCGACCAGCGCCGCGCGCATCTGTCGAATGCGTTCGCGCATTTCGTCGAGCTCCTGCAGCCACGACTCGCGCAGTTCGGGCGTCGTCAGCACCGTCGTCACGACCATGGCTCCGTGCGTCGGTGGCGTCGAATAGTTGGCGCGAATCACGCGCTTTAGTTGACTCAACACGCGCGCTGATTCGTCTTTGCTCGAATCGATGATCGTCAACGCGCCGACTCTCTCGCCGTAGAGCGAAAAACTTTTAGAAAACGAGCTTGCGATCAGGAGCGGCATGCCGGACTCTGCAAACTGACGCACGACGGCGCCATCCTCTTCTATGCCCAGCGCGAAGCCCTGGTAGGCAATGTCGAGAAACGGCAACAACTCGTGCTCGCTCATCACTTCCAGCAATGCCTGCCACTGGTCTGCTGTCAGGTCGACGCCGGTCGGGTTGTGGCAACACGCGTGCAGCACGATGATGGTGCGCGGCGCCAATGTTTTTAGGAACGCGGCCATTGCGTCGAATCGAACCCCGCGCGTGGTCGAGTCGTAGTACGGGTAGGTCACCACCGGGAAGCCGGCGCTTTCGAATAAGGCGCGATGGTTTTCCCAGGTGGGATCGCTGATCGCTACGCTCGCGTCGGGCAGGACTTTTTTCAGAAGATCCGCGCCGATCTTCAGCGCGCCAGTGCCTCCGAGCGACTGCGCGGTAATAGCACGGCCTGCGGCAACGAGCGGGGATGAATCACCCAGCAGCAGTTTTTGCACAGCCGTGTCGTACGCAGCGATGCCGTCGATCGGCAAATAACCTCGCGGCGCGGCGGCGGCTGCTTGGCGTTGCTCTGCCTGGGCGACGGCGCGCAGGATTGGGATTCGGCCTTCGTCCGTAAGGTAAACACCAACGCCCAAGTTCACCTTGGCGGGGTGAACGTCCTGGTTGAATGCTTCGGTCGGTCCCAGCGTTGGGTCGCGGGGCGCCATCTGCACGTTGGCGAAGAGAGAAGTCGTCATTTCGGCGCGAAGTTTTTCCGATAAATCAAAACGTTAGACAAGTGTCCTGTGAAGTCGCAGTTGCAGCATATGCAGGCTGCTGCTTGAACATCGGACGCTACCAGGCCGCAGAAGCCACTTGAGAATGTTTCCAGAAACACGATATAACTCGTTGATTCCGTGCATGGATTCGAGGTTCAACACTAGCATAGGTATAGGATTTTTACGCGTCAACTGTTAGGATTCGCGCTTGCTCGCTGTCTACTGCACTGCAAAATAAACTGTGGTCATCACTCATCCCAATTCGCCGTTTCAACTGCATCAACCGTTTGCGCCCGCGGGCGATCAACCCGAGGCGATTGCGCGGCTGAGCGAAGGACTGGCCGACGGTCTGGCGTTTCAAACACTGCTCGGTGTGACCGGTTCGGGCAAAACCTACACGATGGCAAACATCATCGCGCAGATCGGATGCCCCACGCTGGTGCTTGCGCCGAACAAAACGCTCGCGGCGCAGCTGTATTCGGAAATGCGCGAGTTCTTTCCGAACAACGCGATCGAGTATTTCGTTTCGTATTACGACTACTACCAACCCGAGGCCTACGTCCCTTCGCGCGATCTGTACATCGAGAAGGACAGCAGCATCAACGAGCACATCGAGCAGATGCGATTGTCCGCCACCAAGTCGTTGCTCGAGCGGCGCGATGTATTGATCGTGGCGACGGTGTCGGCGATCTACGGCATCGGCAATCCGTCGGATTACCACTCGATGGTGCTGACGCTGCGGCACAACGATCGCCTCAGCCAGCGCGACATCATCGTGCGGCTGACGCAGATGCAATACAAGCGCAGCGACATGGAGTTCACACGCGGCACGTTCCGTGTGCGCGGCGACACGATCGATATTTTCCCGGCCGAGCATGCCGAGCTCGCGGTCAGAGTGGACCTGTACGACGACGAGGTCGATTCGATCCAGTTGTTCGATCCGCTGACCGGGCGCGTGCGGCAGAAGATCCCGCGCTTTACGGTGTATCCGTCGTCGCACTTCGTGACGCCGCGACAAAACGTTTTGCGCGCGATCGAAGGGATCAAGCTGGAGTTGAAAGATCGCATTGAAACGTTCGTGGCGCAGGGCAAGTTGGTCGAAGCGCAGCGCATTGAGCAACGCACGCGTTTTGATATCGAAATGATGAATGAGCTCGGCTTCTGCCGGGGGATCGAGAACTACACGCGCCATATTTCTGGCGCGATGCCCGGCGAGCCGCCGGCGACGCTGGTTGACTATCTGCCGCCGGACGCTTTGATGGTTATCGACGAGTCGCATGTCACGATCCCGCAACTGGGCGGCATGTACCGGGGCGACCGCGCGCGCAAGGAAACCCTGGTCGACTTCGGTTTCCGGCTACCCTCGGCGCTCGACAATCGACCGCTGCGTTTCGATGAGTTCGAACGCAAGATGCGGCGCTCGATTTTCGTGTCGGCTACGCCGGCGGCATACGAGCTCGAACATTCGTCGCAGGTGGTCGAACAACTGGTGCGCCCGACCGGGCTGGTCGATCCGCAGATTCAGGTGCGCCCGGCGCGGACGCAGGTCGATGACGTGCTGTCAGAGATCAAGCTGCGCACGGACCAGGGCCACCGCGTTCTGATCACCACGCTTACCAAGCGCATGGCGGAGGACCTGACCGAGTTTCTGTCCGAGCACGGTATCAAGGTGCGTTATCTGCATTCGGACATCGACACGGTCGAGCGCGTCGAGATCATCCGCGACCTGCGCGCCGGCGTATTCGACGTCATCGTCGGCATCAACCTGCTACGCGAAGGGCTCGACCTGCCCGAAGTGTCGCTGGTCGCGATTCTCGACGCCGACAAGGAAGGTTTCCTGCGTTCCGAGCGGTCGTTGATCCAGACCATCGGCCGCGCGGCACGCCATCTGGATGGCATGGCGATCATGTATGCCGACAAAGTCACGGATTCGATGCAGCGCGCGATCGATGAAACCGACCGGCGGCGCGAGAAGCAGGCGTTGTTCAACGCGGCTAATGACATCGTTCCCCGCGGCATTGTCAAGGACGTGCGCGAGATGATCGATGGGGTCTACGACGCGACTGCGTCGCGCCATGACCTGAAAGCAGCCTCCGCCGCGGCCGAGTACGAGGTCATGTCGGAAAAGCAGGTTTCCAAAGAGATCAAGCGGCTCGAAAAGCAGATGTTCGAGCACGCCAAGAATCTGGAGTTTGAAAAGGCTGCGCGCGTTCGGGACCAGCTGGCGCTGCTAAAAGAGCAGGTGTTTGGCTCCGGCGGATCGACCAACGTGGTCGCCCTGGTGCCGGGGGCGCGGGCGGCGTAGGGCTACCTTGTTCCAAAGGTGGGAGCCCCGATCTTGTAAATGTTTCGTAGGTGGCGCGAACTTTGCCAAGGCGGTTGGGTCTGCTGAAACGAAGGGCGATGGCACCGCTAGGAGTTAGGGTTTATCAGGGCTATTAGGAGCCGGGGCGGTTGGACCGCCACTTGAAAGGCGAACGGGTATGACAAAAATTCTGTTTGTTTGCATGGGCAACGTCTGCCGCTCACCGATCGCGGAGGGGGTTTTCCGCAAGATGGTGCGCGACGCCGGGCTGGAGGACATCGTGCAGATCGGCTCGGCCGGGACGCATGCGTACCACGTCGGCGAGCCGCCCGACGTGCGGGGTCAGCAGGCGGCGCGCAAGCGTGGGTACGAATTGACCGACCTGCGCGCGCGCCAGATCACCCAGTCGGACTTTCACGAATATGACCTGATCCTGGCGATGGACTGGGAGAACCTGTCATTGCTGCAGCAGCAGTGCCCGCGCCAGCAAAAGCACAAACTCCATCTTTTGATGCGCTACGCCGGCGAATTCGATGCTGCCACCGTCCCCGATCCGTACTACGGTGGGCCGGAGGGTTTTGGGACCGTGCTCGACTACGTCGAGGACGCATGCCAGGGGTTGCTGGAGGTCGTGCGCAAGCGGGCAACGATGTACGCAGCTGCCTGATATCGCTTGATCGACCCAAAAGGCGCCGCTAGTCCCGGCGCCTTTTTATTGCGTGAAGCCCGCCGAGGTTCTCGATTTCTGGTTCGGAGCGCCGGACGATCCCGATTTCGGGAAGACGCGGCCGCTGTGGTTCACAAAATCAGACGCGACCGATGAGCTCTCGCGCGACCGCTTCGGCGCCACGGTCGAATCGGCACTAAACGGCGAGATTGATGGATGGGCCCAGACTCCGCGCGGCGCACTGGCTTCGATCATCGTGTTCGATCAGTTCACGCGCAACATCTACCGCGATACTCCGCGCTCGTTCGGCGGCGACGGGCAGGCGTTGAGGCTTGCGTCAGGCCTGGTTGACCGCGACGACGACCGCTCGCTCGCGCCGGTCGAGCGCTGGTTCGCCTACATGCCATTCGAACACTCCGAGTTTCTGAACGATCAGCTGGAGTCGGTGCGGTTGTTCCAGCAGCTCGCGAAAGAAGGGTTGCTGGAGCCGCTGCCGTGGGCGATCAAGCACTGCGAAGTCATCGAACGGTTCGGCCGCTTTCCTCATCGCAATGCGATTCTCGGTCGCGAATCAACTGCTGAGGAGATCGAATTTCTGAAGGAGCAGGGCTCGCGGTTTTAGGATCAATCGTCGATTTCGGCCTTGGCTTGTTCAACGTCGAGCTTTTCCATGGCATCCATCGGCTCGCACGCGGCGGCATCCGCGTACAGCTGCTCAGCCTGCTTCAACGCTTTGTTGCCTTCCAGCATCACCAGTCCATTGGCGTATTCGATGCGCGCAATAGCGGAGTCGGGATTCAGTTTCAGCGCGCTCTGGTAGTTCTTCATGGCGGCATCTTTCTTCGCGCTATAGGTCAGTCCGCCGATCATCGCGCCGACCTTACCGATGACCTCGGCGTGATAGGCGCCGAGTGCGATGTGCGCATCGGCGTGTTTCGGCGCCAGCTTGATCGTTGTTTCGAGCGCCGCCTTGACCTTTCCGCCAATGCCTTGCGCGAGCGCCTTGGCAATCGATATCCCCTGCGCGTAGCGGCCGAGCGCGTAAGCCTGCCAGTAGTAAGCATTGGCGTTTTTGGGCTGATCGCGCTGCAGCCGCTCGGCACGCCCGGCGACTTCCTCGAACAGCTCGAGCTTCTTCTTGTCGTTCTCTTCCAGATAGTTTGCGTAAATCGCCTGCGACTTGTTGGCGACGTTGACACCGTCCGCGCCCGCCTTGGCGCCCAGTTCGGCCGCCGCTTGAAAATCGCCCGCGTGGAATGCCACCCACGCATCGATGACATCGCCGTTCTTCGGCAGCGGCTCGGCATCGCCCTTGTGCAGCCGATCCCATGACTTTTTCAA
>JACCSD010000191.1 GCA_013813185.1 Burkholderiaceae bacterium | reverse complement strand
CCGCTTGCATGGCTGAAAATGGAATGGCGCTCGATACGACGCCGGTGATCGGTGTTGCGTTGGACGGGCTCGGCTTTGGCGACGACGGCACGCTCTGGGGCGGCGAGTTTCTGCGGGCGGATTACCGTCACAGTGAACGTGTGGGTACCTTCAAACCCGTCGCGATGCCCGGAGGTGAGCAAGCGATTCGCGAGCCGTGGCGCAACACCTATGCGCATCTAACGGCAGGATTGGGCTGGTCGCGTTTCGCGCAGGACTACGGCAAACTCGATCTGCACGCGGTTCTCGCGGCCAAGCCGCGCAGCGTGCTCGACGCGATGATCGCGCAGGGAGTCAACAGTCAGCTGGCAAGCTCGTGCGGGCGCCTGTTCGACGCCGCAGCGGCGGCCGCGGGTGTGTGTCGCGAGCGCGCATACTACGAAGGTCAGGCCGCCATCGAGTTCGAGGCAATGGCGGACGAGCGCACGATGCGCGACGAAGTGGACGACCTTGCGTATCCGTTTGAGATTTCGCAGCACAAAGGCAATGGACTTCCGTACGTCGAACCCCTTGCGGTGTGGCGCGCACTGCTGGGTGACCTGATGCGCGGCACCCGCCCGGCCGTCATTTCCGCGCGGTTCCACAAGGGCCTTGCTATCGTCATCGCGCGCATGGTGGAAAAGTTGAGTCGCACCGAAAGTGATGCGGGGCCGATCGACACCGTGGCGCTGTCGGGCGGCGTGTTTCAGAATTGTGTATTGCTGCAGCAAATAGTAAAGCGGCTTGCATCCCTCGGATTTCGTGTGCTGACTCATCGCCGTGTGCCCACCAATGACGGCGGGCTGGCATTGGGGCAAGCCACGGTGGCCGCGGCGCGCTCACTCGCTTCCTGATTGGAGACATTCATGTGCTTGGGAATCCCGGGGCAGATCGTCGAAGTGACCAATGCCGACCAGCGGCTCGCGGTAGCAGAGGTCGGCGGTGTCAAGCGCGCCGTCAACATCGCGATGATCGTCAACGATGACCATCCCGCAGCGTCGTGCGTCGGCGACTGGGTGCTGATTCACGTAGGTTTTGCGATGGCTCGCATCGACGAGGCGGAGGCGGCGCGAACGCTCGCGCTGCTGACGGAAATGGGCGAGGTACAGGCCGAGCTCGATGCGATGCGAGAAACGGCGCTTGCCTTGCGCGCTTGAGCGAGCAGCATGTCAGAACAGCAGGCACTGCAAGATCTCTACCCGTTTCTGCATGGTGTAAAGCAGGACGCGGACAAGCTTCACCTCGCGCTGCTGGAATCGGTGCGGCAGAAGGCGCTGGATAGCGTCAACACCAAGCGCAGGTTTTTCGAGGACAACGGCGATGCGGTGGTCGCTGTGGCGCATGCGATGGCCGACATCTACCGGCGTGACGGGCGACTGTTCTCGATGGGCAATGGGGGCTCGAGCTGCGATGCCGCGCATATCGCGGTCGAGTTTCTGCATCCGGTCACCACGGGCCGCCCGGCGCTGACGGCAGTCAATCTCTCGGCGGACACCGCGATGCTGACCGCGGTCGGCAACGACGTCGGGTTCGCGCATGTCTTCGTGCGCCAGGTCATCGCGCAGGCCCGGCGCGGAGACGGCCTGATCGGAATTTCCACCAGCGGTAATTCGGAAAACCTGCTCGCCGCGTTTCGCGCGGCGAAGGAAATGGGTGTCGTGACGATTGGTCTTTCCGGCGATGACGGCGGCAAGATGGCGCGCAGTGCCGACGTCGACCATTGCCTGGTGGTGCCGAGCAACAGCATTCACCGCATCCAGGAAACCCAGGTCGCGATCTATCACATTCTGTGGGACCTGACGCATACGCTGCTCGCCGACGAGCGCGGACGACTCGCCAAAGGTGGTGCAACGTGAAATACGTTGACGAGTTTCGCGATCCAGAGAAGGCGCGCACGCTGGCCAAGGAAATCCAGGGTCTTGTAGCGCAAATCGAGCGGGCCAAGCAGCGGCCGCTGCAGATCATGGAAGTGTGCGGCGGCCACACGCATTCGATCTTCCGCTACGGCATTCAGCAGATGCTGCCGGACGCGGTGGAGTTCGTGCACGGCCCGGGGTGTCCGGTGTGCGTGCTGCCGATGGGCCGCGTAGATGATTGCGTGGCGCTCGCGGAGCGGCCGGAAGTCATCTTCACGACCTTCGGCGATGCGATGCGCGTGCCAGGCTCGAAAAAAAGCCTGCTCAAGGCGAAGGCCGACGGCGCCGATGTGCGGATGGTGTATTCGCCGCTCGACGCGCTCGCGATCGCGCGCAAAAACCCGGAGCGCGAAGTGATCTTTTTCGGCCTCGGGTTCGAAACGACGATTCCGAGCACAGCGATGACCATCCTGCAGGCGAAGGCCGAGCGGATCAGCAACTTCTCGCTGTTCTGCAATCACATCACGATCATTCCGACGATCAAGGCGATTCTCGATTCGCCCGACCTGCACCTCGACGGCTTTCTCGGCCCCGGCCACGTCAGCATGGTGATCGGCACGCGCCCTTACGAGTTCATCGCGCGTCACTATCGCAAGCCGATCACGATCGCCGGGTTCGAGCCGCTCGATGTGTTGCACGCGATGTGGATGGTGCTGAAGCAGATCGCCGAGGGTCGCAGCGAAGTGGAAAATCAGTACGGCCGGATCGTTTCCGACAATGGCAACGCGCGGGCGCTCGGCGCCATTGCAGAAGTGTTCGAGTTGCGCGAGTTCTTCGAATGGCGCGGCCTGGGATCGATTGACCATTCGGGTGTTCGCATCCGCGACGCTTACGCGGCGTTCGATGCGGAGCGCCGGTTTCCGGTGGCCAATCTGAAGATTGCGGATCCGAAGGCGTGCCAATGCGGCGAAGTCCTGAAGGGTGTGATCAAGCCGCACGAATGCAAGGTTTTCGGCACCGCGTGCACGCCGGAGATGCCGCTCGGCTCGCTGATGGTCTCCTCCGAAGGCGCCTGTGCCGCGTACTACAACTACGGACGCATCGACACCACGGGTCTGAAGCGCCGCCCGGATGTGAGCAAGGACGGCGACAAGAACGTGCAGGCGGTCGCGTGAACGATCGCGCGGCTGAGGGCGCAATTGAGCGGGGCATGCGCCGGCGCAGCGGACGCGTGAGCGATACGAGCATCAACCTGGCGCACGGTAGCGGCGGCAAGGCGATGCGCGATTTGATCGAGGATGTGTTCCTCGGCGCTTTTGACAACCCGCTGCTCGCTGCAATGGAAGACCAGGCCGTGATCCCGATCGCCGACCTGATGCACTACGGCGATCGACTGGCCTTTACGACCGACACCTATGTCGTCGATCCGCTATTTTTCCCAGGCGGCGATATCGGCACGCTGGCGGTAGCAGGTACGGTCAACGATCTTGCAATGAGCGGGGCCCGACCGCTTTTTCTTTCGTGCGCCGTCGTGCTCGAAGAAGGACTGTCAGTGGACGTTCTTCGGCAGGTCGCCGCATCCATGAAGCGGACCGCCGCGCAAGCGGGCGTTTCGATCGTCACCGGCGACACGAAGGTCGTCGAACGCGGTGCGGCCGACAAACTGTTTATCAACACCGCAGGCATCGGCGTCGTTGCGCGCGACGTGGCGATCGCCGCGGGCAACGCGCGCGCGGGCGACGCAGTCATCGTCAACGGGACGCTGGGCGATCACGGCACCGCCATCCTGATCGCACGCCAGCTGCTCGCGTTGGAAGCCAACGTGGCAAGCGACTGCCAGCCACTCAACGGACTGGTGGAAGCAATGCTCGCGGCTTGTCCCAGGATTCATTGCCTGCGCGACGCGACGCGCGGCGGCGTGGCGACCGTCCTGAACGAATTCGCCCAATGCTCGAATGTGGCGATCCGCATTCACGAGCCCGCGCTTCCGTTGCGCGAGGAAGTCAAGGGCGCGTGCGAGATCCTCGGACTCGATCCGCTGTATCTGGCAAACGAGGGCAAGCTCGTTGCTATCGTGCCGGGCGGCGACGCGGACCGTGTGCTGGCGGCGATGCGTGCGCACCCGGCCGGCGAGCACGCGTCGATCATCGGTGAAGTCACCGATGATCCGCGCGGCGTTGTCGTCCTGCACACCGGATTCGGCGGGCAACGGATCGTCGATATGCTGGTCGGCGAACAGTGGCCGAGAATCTGCTAGTGGCTCCTACTAATCGAGATAAGCGGCTGAAGGACGACTCCTTGTACGATTTCGAATTGGCTTGCCACACTAAAACCGTGCGGCTGCGCCACGCCGGCTTTTACTTGGCGCGATAACGTGAGCCTTACGCGCCCGATAACCCAAGCAGTTTCAGTTCTTCGGCCTCGCTGCGGCGCTTGACTCCGGTCAGCCGTTCGATCACTCGCTCGACGCGCGACCAGAACATCACTTCTTCCAGCAGCGGATTCAGGAAGTTGCTGATGACGCAGTAGTGCGTGGTGCGCGATCCCGCGTGATGCTTGCCGTGATGTCGCGGCGTTTGCAGGATGTGCAGCTTTTGCAGCCAGCGCACCGGAGCCGGCACTTCAGCGCTGTTCATGTGCGCCCATTTGTGAATCTGATTCGCGTTGATCACGAGCATGGCAAACAGCACCACGTGCCAGCTCAACCATCCCATGTAAAGCGCGGCACCTACGAGCACCGCACCCGCCAGCAACAAGTCCCACGAGCTGGCGATCCACGTCTTGCGCAGAAACTCGCGTGGCCGCCAGTGGTGGCGCAGATTATTTTCCGCGAGTGCGCCGATCAGCGGCGCTCCGGCCCGCGCGTAAGCGTCCTCAACCCAGTGCACGGCGCCTGATACAAAGTCGGCCAAGAGTACGGTGGCGCCGGCTTGCAACATCAAGCTACTCATACTTTCCTTAAGTCATACCGCGACATCGCGGCGTGCACAGAATCGGCGACGAGCCGACCGCGCCTTACGCTTCGCTGATAACGTATCGGGTATCGATACTGCAGGCACCGTGGGGGCGCACGAATGAGTACCGAACAATTGATCGACTCGTTGAAGCGGGTGCTGAAAAGCCGGCACATCACCTACGCGGAGCTGGCGCGCCGCATCGGGATGTCCGAGGGCAGCGTGAAGCGGCTTTTTTCGCAGCACACGTTTACGTTGAATCGACTGGAACAGGTGCTCGGCGCGCTCGATCTCGATTTTTTCGAACTCGCGAAGCTCGCGCGGGGTGCGGGCGACGCGCCGGAAGAAATGACCGAGCCGCAGGAAAATGCGCTGGCCTCGGAGCCGCGCTTGATGGGTGTGTTCTACCTGCTGTTCAACGACTGGCAGCCGGCCCAGATCCTGACGCGGTACGAATTAACGGAAGCCGAGTTGACAAAGCTGCTCGTCAAGCTCGACCGATTGCATCTGATCGAACTGCTGCCGGCCAACAAGGTGAAACTCAAAGTCGGGCGGCATTTGCGGCTGCGGCCGAGCGGCGCGATTCGCGCGAAGCACGGCCAACGCACGATGGCCGAGTTTCTTGCCGTCGAATTCGATCGCTACGGCGGCAATTTTCGTTTCGAGTTTCGCGATGTTTCGCCGGCGTCATTCGCGGTGGTCCATCGCAAGCTCGACCGGTTGGCCGCCGAGTTCAACGAGTTGGCGGAGCTCGACAGCACGTTGCCGCCGGATCAGCGGCAGTCGATCGGCATCGTGCTCGGCATGCGGCCGTGGAAGATCGGGCAGATCACAAATTTGAAAGAGCGGCCGCGCATGCGCGGACACAAAGACATGTGACTAGCCGGGCGTAGGCGCGGCATTGTGCGGTGAACTGCGGCGCACGAAGTCGAGCACCGCGTCGCGATAGGTGGCACCGCCGACGCGGCTCGCGCCCGAGTGCGTGCCGCCTTCGATCTTGATGACCCTCTTCACTTTGCTGGCAGCTGCAGCGTACAACTCGTCAGCCATTGCGTGCGGAACGATACCGTCCGCGGTGCCATGAATGATCAACAGCGGCGTGTCAACTTTGCCGATCTTGGTGGCCGAGTCGAACGGCTGCGTCACTACCATGCCGATGCCAGGCACCCAGCCGTATTTCATGCCGCGCACCACTGCCGGGATCGACGTGAACGTCGATTCGATGATGATGCCGCCGACCTCGTTGCCCGCTTCCTTCAGCGGCCCTGCCGCCAGATCGATCGCCAATGCGCCGCCGAGGCTATGGCCGTAGATGAATCGGCGTGCCGGATCGGGCTCGCGGCGCTTCAATTCTTCGAGCGCGACGCGTGCATCTTCGTACGCGGTCTCTTCGGACGGCAGCAGCTCGGTGCTCTTGCCGAAACCTCGATAGTCGACCGCGAGCACGTTGAAACCGAGATCGAACCAGCGCGACATCCGAAACACGCTGCCGTTCAGATTCCAGCGGGCGCCATGCAGGTACAGAACTGTCGGCGCTCGCTTGGCATCTTCCTGCGGCACGTGCCAGAAGTGCAGCTGATGCCCGTTGGCGAGCTTGACGTCGAACTCCTCAGTGCCCGGCAACGGCTCGGAGAACCAGCGTTGATTGCCGTTTCTCGGATCAAAAATCGCTTGCCGTTGCCATTCGTCGAGCGACGCGCAGCCGGCCGCGCCACCGCCGATGGCAAGGGCGCTTAACAGCAGAGTCAGCGGACGAGCGAGGAAATTTTTCACTGCGTTTGGACGTTAGGCCCGTGCAAGAGTTCGCGCTATCGAACGTGTGGACTAATGCGCGAAGCTTCAAGCCGGTTTACGGCCCGCCTTCGGAGATTTGGCAGCTTTCGGCATTTGTCGCTTGCTGAGGCCGAGCATCGTGCCGCGGCAGTTTTTGGAGCCGCAGCGGCACTCGTAGTTTTTGCGCAGCGTCGGTGTCAGGCGCTCTTCGATCGTCAGGCTGTAGTCGTAGTTGAGCTCTTCGCCGGGCCGGATATCGCGTACCGCCTGAATGAACACGCGGCCGTCATCCGTTTCCTCGGTCTCGCAATTGGGGTCGCACGAATGGTTGATCCAGCGCGCTGCGTTGCCGCCGACGCCGGCATCGATCACCGTTTTCTGGTCGTCGAGCGAAAAGAAAAACGTGTGATACGGATCCTCCGGGTTTGAAGGCGGCCGCCGGTCGGCCTCTTTCCAGGCGATGCGCTCGCCTTTGTATTCGATGATTTTCTCGCCGGCTTTCAGCCGGCGCGCTGCATAGACGCCGCGTCCGTGAACGCGCGAGTTTTTTACGAGGATGCGAGGTTTGCGTTGCGTTGCCATGAGGGTTTTCGGTAAGCGAACGACGTGCCGATGGTCAGGTGAGCCCGATCAAGCGCCGAAGCTCGTTGATCGGATTCGATTTCAGCACGTCGATCAAGTTGTTGAATTGATCGGTCCAGAGCGAGAACTTGGGGTTCGGTTCGATGGCCTCGACGACTTCTGCGAGCCGCTCATTGGCAAACGCCGTCGACGACCGCGCAAGCAGCACCCAATCGGTGATCGAGGCGGAACTGTCATCGCCGGGCGAATCGGTCACCAGCCGCGCCTCTAAGCCGTTGGCCCGCGCAATGTTGGCTAGCACTGGCTTCAGGTCGAGGAATCGATTGGAGATGTGAAACGCAAGGATGCCATCGGGCTTCAAGTGCTTGAAAAACAGCGCGGTGGCTTCCGAGGTAATCAGGTGCACGGGTATCGAATCGCTCGAAAAAGCGTCGATGGCCAGTACGTCGTAGCTCTGCAATGAACTCGACAAGAGCTCGCGCTCCATCGACAGCCGCGCGTCGCCGAGCACGAATTCGATCGCGGCCGGCGACGAGTTCAGATATGAAAACTGATTCTTCGCCAACGCCAGCACGTCCGGATCGAGCTCGTAAAACCGCACCACATCGCCGGCCCGGCCGTAGGCCGACAACGTTCCGACACCGAGGCCGACAAAGCCAAGCCGTACCGGCCCTTCGCTTTGCTTCGCTTCGATCGCGCGGCCGACTCCCGACGTGCGTGCGTAATACGTGCCGGGCTCGAGTCGGTTCGCACTGATCGTCGGCTGCTCGCCGTGCAGGATCACGCCGTGCAACAGCCGGCGCACCTGCTTATCGCCCTCGCCCTGCTCCTTCACGCGCAGCGTGCCGTAAAAGTTGCGGTGCATGTACACGACTTCATCACGAAGGAAACCGATGTACTCGCTGCCAAACCACGCGGTCGCCAGCGTCGCCACGACCGCCGGGCCGATCAGCCACCGAGTCTTGCGCGCAACGAACACGGCGAGTGAAGCGAGCAGCACCAGCGCGACCGGCAATTCGAAGTACGTCGGAAAAATGCGCGGTGCCACCAGGCCAACCAGCATGCCGCCGAGTGCACCGCCGAGCGAAATCGTCAGATAAAACTGAGTCAGGTAGCGCGGCACCGGCTTGCTGAGAGCGAGTTCTCCGTTGCAGAAAAATGCCGCCATCATCATGCCGACCGTGTACAGCGGAACCGCGAGGCTGACGTCAAGCACGCCGCGGTTGGCAGACAGACCGGCCGCCATTGCTACCAGCAACAGCAAAGTCGGAAACAAGAACCACGCGCGCTGATACCAGCCGCGGCCCTGCCTGCCTTCGAACGCCACGACGAACGTCAACAAGTACAACGACAGAGGCAGCACCCACAAGAATGGGACCGACGCGATGTTTTGCGTGATGTGACTGGTGGTCGCCAGCAACAGCACCGATCCGAGCGCGGCAAACGCGAGCCACAGGGCGTAGTCGCCGAGGGCCGGAGCAGGAGTGTCGGGCTCAGCCGCGACGGGGGCTGCGAGCGCATCGTTGGCAACGCCTTGTGATGCCTTCCACGCCGACACCGCGCACGCGACTGCGAACAGCGCATACGCCGCGCTCCATACGATCGATTGCGCGTGCGACGTCGTAAACGGCTCGATCGCAAACGGAAACGCAAGCAACCCGATCAGCGAGCCGAAGTTCGACAACGCGAACAGCCGGTAGACGGTCTTCTCTGGAAAGCGCGGCGCGACCCACTTCTGCAGCAGCGGACCTGTCGACGACAACAGGAAGTACGGCAGTCCGATCGTTGCCCCCAACAGCAAAACGATGCGCAACGCGGCGTCGGCGCCCGCGGCGGGCTTGAGCGCCTCGCTCGGAATGATCGGCAGAAACAGCAAGCTCACCGCGAGCAATGCGATGTGCAATCGCGCCTGCTTTTTAGGCGACAAGTAGCGCGTGGTCAGATGCGAATACGTATACCCCGCGAGCAGAACCACTTGAAAGAACAC
>JACCSD010000180.1 GCA_013813185.1 Burkholderiaceae bacterium | reverse complement strand
CTGCCATCGGCGCGCTGCATCCGGCACTCTTCGCGTAAGGCAGCGCCCTGATCAATGTGCCGGCGCCGCGCTATCCGTACCCGATCGCGATCATCGGGGTGCAGCGACTCCGAAAACTTGTACGACTGCATGAACGATTCACGATCCGAATAACCGAGGATCTGGATGTAACGCGACGAAAACGAGCGCTCGCCCGTCAAGACGTTGGTATCGGCAACGCCGGCGTCGATCGCATCCAGCGCCATCCGCAACTGCTCGCGGCTGCGGGTCAGTTCGGCGTTCGCCGCTTCCTGCGCGCGCGCCGAACTATTGGCGCGCGTGCGCATCGCAACATTGCTCGACAGGGCCCGCCGCAGCAGGACGAACGCCGCGGCCGCGCCGATCAAGGTCAACGCCCACGAGACGAGGGTGATCTGACGCAGCGGCAAGTCGTGCGACAACAGAAACATCAGCTGTGCGAACCCCAGCGGCACCGCGAAAGCAATCCACGGCATGCCCGCCGGCGCGAACGCCAACAGCGTCCCGAGCAGAACCGCGATCGTCAGCACGAGTTGCAGCACCGCGCCCGAGTCGTTGGCGGCGGGCAACAGCACGAGCGACAACGCCCATGCGGTCCCCTCCAGCGCCGCCAGTGCTGCGTACGCCTGCGCAGAGCGCGGCAAGCGGTTGGAATGGGCCGACATCCAGTTCGACAGGCGCTGGCAGTACCAGGCGCGCGCAACGACGATCGCTGCCAACGCTGACCACCAGAGCGCTGCGGCTGGGAGCTGATCTTCCCGCCAGAGGATCAGCACGATCAGCAACCCGAACGCCAGATTGCCGAACCAGGTCGTGCGCCCAAGGTCGAGCGACAGCTTGAAAAGCTCGGAGGTGACGGTTGCCTTGGCCAACGGTGCAATCGTGAGTGGGTGGGTGCCGCGCGGGCGCAGCGGTGATGCGGATACTTGGATAATCGGTCCCCGGCCGCTTCGCCTGAAGCCACAAAAGCGGGGCAGATCGGCCGGAATCCGAATCAACTGAATCAAACAATCAAAGGGTTGCATTTCGCGTGACGCCCAATCGTGGTCAATACCGCGGCCGTTTCGCGCCGTCGCCGACCGGCCCGCTGCACGCCGGATCGCTCACCACTGCGCTCGCCAGCTGGCTCGATGCACGCGCGGCAGGCGGGGCATGGATCATCCGCATCGAGGATCTGGACCCGCCGCGCATCGTGCCGGGCGCGGCTCAACGCATACTTGAAGCGCTTGTTCGCTGCGGGCTCGAGTCGGACGAGCCCGTCGTGTTCCAGAGCGCTCGCGGCGAGCTTTATCAGGCTGCCTTCGCGCGGCTGCAAGCCGCAGGATTGATCTACGGCTGCGCGTGTTCGCGTAGAGATGTCGATGAAGTTATCGAAGCGCAAGCGGGCTGGCCCGCCGGCGTGTACCCGCGCACGTGTGCCGCCGGTGCCGCGCCCAACAAGCCCATTCGTGCGTACCGGCTCCGCGTGCCCGACGCAAAGTCACGCTTCACCGATCGCGCGGCGGGCCCGTTTATGCAGCATATGACAAACGACGTCGGCGATTTTGTCGTTAAACGGGCCGACGGCTTGTGGGCCTACCAGCTTGCGGTCGTCGTCGACGACGCCGAGCAGAAAATCACCGACATCGTGCGCGGCGCTGATTTGTTCGACAACACGCCGCGCCAGATCTATCTGCAACGCGCGCTCGGATTTTCAACCCCACGCTATCTGCATGTACCGCTGGTGCTCAACACCGCAGGCGAGAAGCTGTCGAAGCAAACCGGGGCAACCGAGCTCGACACAGCACACCCGCTGACTGCACTGAATCGCGCCGCCCTTCACTTGGGCCTGCCGGATTTCGCCGCCCACTCGATCGAAGCCTTTCTGCGGCTCGCAATCGATTCATGGCGGGAAAAGCGCCAGCCGTAGCGTTCCTACCGCACCGCCGCCACCACGCTTGCCACCGCGGCAGTCAACTTCTTCGCGTACGGCACGTGCAGAAACTCGTTCGGACCGTGCGCGTTCGAATGCGGACCGAGCACTCCGGTGATGAAGAACTGCGCGCGCGGGAAGCGTTCGCCAAGCATGTTCATGAACGGGATCGTCCCGCCTTCGCCGATCCACGCCACTTCGCGGCCGTATGACTGCAGCGACGCTTCTGCCAGCGCGTTCTTCAACCAGCTCGCGGTCTCCGGCGCGTTCCATCCGGTTGCGCCCCAGTCGGCCTCGAACGAAACCTTGGCGTTGTAGGGCGGATTTTCCGTTAACGCCTTACGAATCGCGCGCGTCGCCTCTTCACCGTCGACGGTCGGCGGAATGCGCATGCTCAACTTGAACGTTGTCTTCGGCCGCAGTACGTTGCCGGCCGAATCGATGCTCGGAAAACCGGCCGCACCGGTGACCGCCAACGCCGGGCGCCACGTGCGGTTCAATATCCCTTCGACCGGATCGGTCGTGACCGGCATCGCGTGCAAATGTCCACCCGCTCCATGGGTGCAGCTGACCCATGGAAACTCTTTCCACACTTCGTCGCCCAGGATTTCACCGGCGGTGTGCGCCTGCTGTATGCGCTCGGGTGGAATGTCGGCGTGCAACTCGGGCAGCAAGACTTTGCCGGTCGCAGAATCATCGAGCCGGTTCAGCAACTGACGCGCGATGCGAAACGACGAGGGAACGATGCCGCTCGCATGGCCCGAGTGCACTC
>JACCSD010000168.1 GCA_013813185.1 Burkholderiaceae bacterium | reverse complement strand
ACGCGCTGACTTTCGATCAACAGGTAAGAGGTGTCGGATCCCGTTCCAATCTGGCAGTCGGAGCGAACTTTCTTGGCCTAACTGGAAATGCTGTAACGACGATTACCTCATGTAACTGAAGCAGATCGACCAAACCTGACCGGAGTCTGCGTGAAACGCGCGCCTGGCGCCCAAGTGGTGATTCATGGGTCCGAAGCGCGCTTCAGATGCTGTACTTCGACGTTGCAGCCCGACTGGTCCGAACCGATCCACGCACTTCCCGCCTGAACGGTGCACGACAGCCGCATCGAGCGCTGCGCCAATGCGGCGAGCTGCGATGTTTCCTCCGGCGAGAGTGTCACCACTTCGAGGTTGCGGTTGCGGGCGAGCGCGTCGGCGTTCTGGTGCCACCACATGTCGAGCTTTCGACCCCCGTAGGCCAGCACTACCACGCGACCCGCACGGCCACACGCCTTGCGAACGGACCTCTCATCTGGCAGCCCGACATCGATCCACAGATCGATCCCCCCGGTGGGATCTTTTTGCCACAGATCGGGCTCGTCATCCGTCGCTATCCCGCGTCCGAACCTGAGGTTTTCGTGCGCGTGCAGCGCGAATGCCAGCAAACGCGTCATGAGCCGTTCTTCGGTTTCTGACGGATGGCGCGCCAGCGAAAGAACGTGATCGGCGTAATAGCCGCGCGCGATGTCGGCGATGGAAAGCTCAGCCTTGTAGACCGTAGAACCCAGTGCCATTGGAGAGGGTTGAGAAAAACCTGATCGGACCAGCGCATTATGCGAGGGCGTGTACCTGCGCGTTGTGGCGCGCCCTATGATTCCGGCATGAATTCGCTTCTTTCGTCACGCGGCCCGCTCCCCGACTTAGGCCGCTCGACTCTGACGTGGTTCGCGGGTTGGTGGCGGATCATCCACTTCGGTGCGCTGATCCTCGTGCTGGCGCTTTCGCCGTCCAGCTATGCCGGGCCGAACCGATCGGCGTTGGCGCGGCACGTTTACCTCGGCACCGCGCCGATCCTGCCCTGGTTCATCGTGCTGTCTTCGCTGATCAGCCTGGTGATCATCCGCATCGTGGTCGTGACGGCGGTGAGCTACGGTCTGTCGCAGTACGCACTGGAGATGGTCGTGCGCGTGCTGGTGCTCGAGCTGATCCCGCTGACCGCCGCGGTGTTCGTCGCACTGGGTTGCGCGCTTCCGAATGCAGAGGACATCGCCGGCATGCGCACGCGTGGCGAATACGATGCACTTGCGCAGCAGGGTGTGGATCCGCTGCGACACGAAGTGCTGCCGCGCGTAGCGTCGGCCATGTTTTCTGTGCTGATGCTCGCCGCCGTGAGCTGTGTTGTGACGGCGGTGCTGGCGTACGTGTCGATCTACGGCTTCACGCTGGGCGCTTTTGCGGGCTACACGCGCACGTTTGGACAAGTGTTCAATCCGGCGGTGTCGATGATCTTCGCGCTGAAGTCGTTCTTCTTCGGCCTCGCGGTCGCGTTGATTCCGGTCGCTTCGGTTCTTTACGATCGTCCCCGCGGGCGGATGCGGATGAGTGTGGAGCTGCAAAGCCTGATTCGTCTTTTTCTGGCCCTCTTGCTGGTCGAAGTGGCATCGCTTGTCGGCAACTACTACTGAGTCCCACAGCTGCAATGAAAGAAGAAGCCTCGCCAGCGTCGCCGCCGGCTGCGAACCTGGAGTTCAAGGCAGCGCTGTTGCTCGCGCTGCTGTTGCTGCTCATCGCCGGTGCGGTCGTTTACCTGCTCTACGCACGCGGCGCGTTCGAGGAGTCGCAGCAGCTGGTGCTGATGGTGGACGATTCCGACGGCGTGGCCGTCGGCATGAATCTGACGTTCTCCGGATTCCCGATCGGCCGCGTGCGGCGCATCGAGCTGACCGAAGATGGAGTGGCGCGCATCATCATCGACGTGCCGCGCGAGGACGCCCGCTGGCTGCGCGAATCCAGCGTGTTCACGCTGACCCGCGGCCTGTTGGGCAACACCGCGCTCAAGGCGTACAGCGGAATCCTCTCCGATCCGCCGCTGGCCGACGGCGCGGTGCGCAAGGTCTTGGTGGGCGATGCGACGGCCGAGATTCCGCGCCTGGTGGCCGACATGCGCGAGCTCGTCAGCAACCTGAAAGCGCTCAGCGCAGAGGACTCGTCGCTCTCCGCCAGCCTTGGCAACGTTCGGGACCTCACCGAAAAACTGAAGGGTCCGCGCGGCGCACTCGGCATGCTGCTTGGCAACGAGGCCGATGCAAAGAAGCTGGTCACGGCGCTCGACCGCACCAACGCATTGCTCGCCCGCGTCGACGGCCTGGCTGCCAAGGCTGACGCGCAGGCCTTCGGCCCCGCGGGCCTGGTGCCCGAGGCGCGCGCCGCGATCGTGCAGCTGAACGCGGCGCTCACGGATGCGCGCACAAGCTTGAAGAAAGTCGACGGCATCCTCGCGGACGCGCAGGTCGCTGCCGGCAACGCGCGCGATGCGACCGCTGACCTCGCCACCTTGCGCGCTGAGGTCGATACGAGCCTGCGCAAGGTGGGACGCATGATTGACGAAGTAAATCGACGCTGGCCATTCGCGCGCGACCCGAAATTGAAGCTGCCATGAGACACGCGCTCGCGTGGTTCGTTTTCACTGCAATGATCGGAGCGTGCGCAAGCGGTCCTGTCCCCGATTGGGAATCGAACGCCAAGACCTCGATCGACCATGCAGTAGCTGCCTATCTGGCCGGCGACACGCGCCTGGCCGCCAGCGACTTCGAACGCGCGCGCAGCGAAATCGCACGCACCGGTCGCATCGACCTGCTCGGCCGCGCTGAGCTGGTGCAATGCGCCGCGCGCGTGGCGAGCCTCGTGTTCGAAGCTTGCGCGGGCTTCGAGAAGCTCAGGCCCGACAGTGCTGCACCCGAGCGCGCGTACGCAGACTATCTCGCCGCGCGCGTTCAGCCGCAGGAAATCGCCCTGCTCCCGCCGCAGCACCGCGCCGCCGCCGCGGCAAACCTGAGTGCAGAGGCTGCCACTGCGTTACTCCGCGGGATCGACGATCCCTTGTCAAAGCTGGTCGCGATCGGCGTGTTGTTTCAGGCAGGTCGCGCGAGTCCGACGACGATCGCGCTTGCCGTTGAGACAGCGTCTGCGCAGGGTTGGCGGCGTCCGCTGCTGGGGTGGTTAAACGTACAGCTGGCGCTTGCGGAGAAGGCGGGCGATGCGGGTGAGACCGCGCGGCTGCGCAGGCGGATTGGGGTGGTGCAAGGGGACAAGTAGAAACGCGGGGCGCGCTCTCCTCT
>JACCSD010000166.1 GCA_013813185.1 Burkholderiaceae bacterium | reverse complement strand
GCCAGCGTGATGTAAGTGCTGGTTTGGGTGTCGTACAAGCGGCGATTCGGATACTTCTTGATCAGGCGAACGGACGTTGCCATGTTTGCCTTCTCCCTCAGCGAATCGGTGGATTCTAGCCACTTTGTCGCAGCGCAGCGCCCGGCCCGTCAGCGTGCCCGCCGTTCTGCGAGAATCGCGGCAAACCAGGAGACCAAGATGATTCAACCGTTTGCGCTGTGCGCCGCTGCAATCGCCGCGTTGATGTCGGTGTCAGCCAGTCACGCCGGCACTGTCACCGTCATTACGTCCTTTCCGAAAGAGTTGACCGCGACGTACAAAGCGGCGTTCGAGAAAGCCAATCCCGACATCAAGATCGAGATCCTGAACAAGAGCACGATCGCCGGCATCGCATTCGTGCGCGAGACCGCGGCAGGCCAGCGTCCCGACGTGTTTTGGGCCTCAGCGCCCGATGCGTTCGAAGTGCTGAAGCGCGACAACCTGCTGGTCGCCGCGCCCGACGTAGACAACAAGGCGATCCCCTCGAAGATCGGCAACTACCCGATCAACGATCCGCAAGGCTTTTACAAAGGTCAAGCGCTGGCCGGTTACGGGATCATGTACAACACGCGTTACCTGAAGGCCAACAAGCTCGCCGCGCCGAAAGACTGGGATGATCTGCTGAAGCGAGAGTGGTTCGGCCACGTCGCGATGACGGCGCCGTCGCGCTCGGGCACGATGCACCTGACGGTGGAAACGATCCTGCAGGGCGAGGGCTGGGACGCAGGCTGGGGCAAGGTGCTTGAAATGGCGGGCAACAGCGCTCAAATCACCGAGCGCAGTTTCGGAGTTCCCGACGGCATCAACAACGGCCAGTTCGGCGCCGGGCCGGTGATCGACTTCTTCGGGCTCGCCGGTAAGTATTCGGGTTTCCCGGTCGAGTTCGTTTATCCGGCGCTGACTTCGATCGTGCCAGCGAACATCGCGCTCATCGCCGGCGCGAAGAACACGCCCGAGGCGAAGAAGTTCGTGCAGTACACGCTGAGCCAGTCAGGGCAGGAGCTGTTGCTAGATCCGAAGATCTCACGCCTCCCGGTGCTCGCGTACTCGAGCTTCGGCAGCAAGATCCCCGCCGGCTACCCAGACCCGCAAGCGATCGCCAAGCGGGCAAAAGTCAACTTCAACGCCGATCTGTCGGAAGACCGCTACTCCGTCGTGCACTCGCTGTTCGATCAGACGATCACGTTCCGCTTGAAGGAGCTGCAAGCGGCAACCAAGGCGATTCACGATGCAGAAGCGAAGCTCGCGGGCAAGAGCAATCCGCAGGCAGCCGACTTGATCAAGCAAGCGCGTGCGCTGGCGTTCGCACCGGTCGTTTCCTCGTCGCTGGCAGGGCAGAAAGACTTCCTGAAGGTCTTCGCATCGAACAAAAAGGAAGTTGCCGTTTCGAAGCAGGTCACCGGGCTTGAGGAAAGCTGGAATCGCAAGGCGCGCGAGAGCTATGCGAAGGCGATCGAACTCGCGCAACAAGCGTCTGCGTTGACCAAGTAACCGCAGCGTCGCTATGGCAGTGCCGCCGGCCGACGCGCTGCCCGTCGTGCCAGTTCGCACCGGCGTTCGCGTACAACAATTTCTCGGCGCCTCGTGGCGCTCGTACGCAGTCCTCGGCGCGATCGCCGCGTTTCTGCTCGCGCTGCTGCTGATTCCGGTAGGCGCGGTGTTCATCACTGCGTTCCGCGACGGCGACGGCAGCTTCACGCTCGGTCACTTCGCAACGTTCTTCTCGACCGGGCTGATGCGCGAGTCTTTCGGCAACTCGCTTTACGTGGCAATTGCCAGCGTGGTCTTCGCCTCGCTGATCGCAACACCGCTGGCGTACATCACCGTGCGCTTCCAGTTCCGCGGCGCGCTGTTGATCCAGACGCTCGGCGTGTTGCCGTTGATCATGCCGCCGTTCGTAGGTGCGGTTGCAATGCAGCTGATCTTCGGCCGCTCCGGCTCAGTCAACCTGCTGCTCGACCAGGCGCTCGGCTTCTCCATTCCGATCATGCAGGGGCTGACCGGCGTCATTTTTGTCGAGAGCCTGCATTACTTTCCGTTCATCCTGATGAACCTGATCGTCGCACTGCGCGGGATCGACGGTGCGATGGAAGAAGCCGCGCTGAATCTCGGCGCCAAAGGATGGCGGCTATTTTCGCGGGTGGTGTTTCCGCTGGCGCTGCCGGGGTATCTCGCCGGCGCCGCACTCGTGTTCATCAAGGTGTTCGACGA
>JACCSD010000093.1 GCA_013813185.1 Burkholderiaceae bacterium | reverse complement strand
GGCCCGCGACTGAAGCGCAGCGGCTTGTCCAACGTGCACCCGGTGGTGATTCGCAATGAGTCGGATGTTCGGGTGAAGCGTTTGAATGGCAAATGCGACGCCGTCCTGGTCGACGCCCCCTGTTCCGGGAGCGGAACGCTGCGTCGTAATCCGGACTTGAAGTGGCGGTTCAGCGAAACCGAGCTGGCGCGTGTCAACGACGTGCAGCGCTCGGTATTGCGTGCCGCAGCGCGATTGTTGAAGCCCGGTGGACGGCTGGCGTACGCGACGTGCTCCCTGCTTGCGCAAGAGAATCAGTCGGTGGTCGATGACTTTCTGACCGAGCATTCCGACTATGAGCTGATCCCGGCAGCGACCGTATTGCGCGCTCAGTCCGTCGATGTCTCGCATGCGGCACGCTTCGCCCCGTACTTTGTAATGCTGCCGCACCTGCACGGCACCGATGGATTCTTCGCTGCGGTGTTCGAGCGCCGATAGGCAGATCGAGTCAACGTCGCAGTGAACCGACAAACTCTGTTCGAAGAAGTCCTGCACATTTTAAGTAATGAGTTGTCGCGCCCGCCGCAGGCGTGGCAGCTGGCGATCATCGTTGCGGCGCTACTGGCGGGCTGGTTCTATGCGCGTCACGTCGAACGGCGCGCGCGCGCGACGCTGACGGCCGCCGCCACGACGCCGCACGGCGTGCGCGTCGATGTGTTGAAGTTTTCGATCGACGGCTTCCGCCGCCTCGCGTTTCCTGTCGCCGCGATGGTGGTGCTGGTGCTCGGTGGGCTTGCGCTGTACTTCGGCGGAGTCGTCCGTGCGCAGGAAGTCCACTTGCTGCGCCTTGCGTTGCTGCTGCTGGGCGCGATGGCGGCAATTCGATTGTTCGTTTACGTGTTGCGGCGGTCGCTGCAGCGCGCGAGCTGGATTGGCACGTTCGAGCTCGGCATCGCGATCACGATCTGGGTCGTCGTCGCGCTGCACGTCACCGGTTTACTGGATGACCTGATCGCCCAACTGGATGCGGTCCGGTTTCCATTGGGCAAACCGCCACTGACGCTGTGGGATCTTCTGGCCGGCATCGTCAGTGTCGTCTTGACCGTGCTGGCTGCGCTATGGATCGGATCGGTCATCGAAGCGCGCTTAATGGACGCCAAGTCGCTGGCGCCGAATTCGCGCGTCGTAATAGCGCGTCTTGTCAAGGCGGTACTGACGCTGGTGGCGGTGCTGATGGCGTTTTCGTTTGTCGGCATCGATTTGACGGTGCTGTCGGTGTTCGGCGGCGCGCTCGGGGTGGGGCTCGGGCTGGGCTTGCAGCGTATCGCGAGCAACTACGTCAGTGGTTTCATCATCCTGCTCGATCGCAGCTTGTCGATCGGCAACATGATCACCGTGGACAAGTTTTACGGCGCGGTATCTCAAATCAACGCCCGCTACACCGTGATCAAGGCGCTCGATGGCACCGAAACGATTGTCCCGAACGAAATGCTGGTGTCTTCTCCGGTCATCAATCATTCGTACAGCAACACGACCGTGCTGGTGAAAGTGACGCTGTCGGTCGCGTACGACTCCGATGTCGATCGTGTGCTGCAGATTCTTGTCGAAACAGCCAGCGAGCAGCCGCGTGTGCTCGAGGACCCCGCGCCCACCTCATTCATCACCGGCTTCGGCTCCGATGGCATCGATCTGCAAGTCGGTTTCTGGATTCGTGATCCGGAGGCGGGAAGTCTGGGCATTCGGTCGGATATTTCCCGCGCCGTGCTGAAAAAATTTCAGGAGCACGGGATTGAAATTCCGTATCCGCAGCGCGACCTGCGAATCAGGTCTATTTCAGGCGCCGCTACCCGTCTTAAGGCTGCGGACGGCGTAGACAGCGCGCCGGAGATCAATCGTGAGTCGATTGCCCGAAAAAGGGTGCGCTAACCGCGATCGCGAGCGCTTTCAGGCGCTGCGCTGCGTACAATATGGCCGCTCTGCGCATGAACTATCCGCGCACGGACGGTCTGACATTGCGTCTTCAAAGGAATGTGAATGTATTTGCTCGAATTCTTGGACGGGGGTCTGCTGCAACTCACCTGGTGGCAGTTGATCCTGGCGGCCTTGGTGTTGACGCATATCACGATTGCCAGCGTGACGATTTTTCTGCACCGCAGCCAGGCGCATCGCGCGCTCGACCTCCATCCGGCGGCGGCAATGTTTTTCAGGGTCTGGTTGTGGCTGACGACCGGCATGCTGACCAAGGAATGGGTTTCGATCCACCGCAAGCACCACGCCCGCGTGGAGACCGCCGAAGACCCGCACAGCCCGCAAACGCGCGGCATCAAAGCGGTGCTTTGGACGGGTTCCGAGTTGTATATGGCGGAAGCGAAGAACGC
Source organism: Burkholderiaceae bacterium (assembly GCA_013813185.1). Lineage (GTDB taxonomy): Bacteria > Pseudomonadota > Gammaproteobacteria > Burkholderiales > Burkholderiaceae_F > JACCZX01. Next base: position 234 of record JACCSD010000093.1, on the reverse strand, counting down.
CGAGACGCTGACGCGCTACGGAACCGGAACGCCGGACGACTGGATCGAGCGCAACGTATTTGCGCGCTTCACCTGGCAAGGAGTCGGCCTGATGGTCGGCGCCGACTTGATCCTGTTCGGATTCGCTGGCCTGGCCATCTGGGGTGTGCAGATGTTGTGGATCCCGTTTCACGCGGCGGGCGTCATCAACGGGATCGGCCACTGGTGGGGGTATCGCAACTACGACTCGCCGGA
>JACCSD010000092.1 GCA_013813185.1 Burkholderiaceae bacterium | reverse complement strand
TCGGCGACGACTTGCCGCTGATGCGCTGGCTTAAAGACCGCATCTGGCCGCTCGAAGCCGCGCTGGTGTCGGCCGATTTCGTGCACGACGGCACTCAGCTGGCGGCGCTCGAAATGTTGCGTTCCGGCACGACCACGTGCTCGGACATGTACTTTTATCCGGACGCGAGCTTGCGCGCATTGCGCAGCATGGGCCTGCGCGCCGTCGCCGGGATCGTTGCGATCGAGTTTCCAACCGCGTACGCAGCCGACGCGGAGGACTACCTGCGCAAAGGCCTGGCAACGCGCGACGCGTTTCGCAACGATCCGCTGGTCAGCTTCACACTGGCTCCGCACGCGCCCTACACCGTGGCCGATCAAACGCTGAAGCGCATCGCGGTCCTGGCCGAAGAGCTCGATCTACCAATCCATACGCACGTACACGAAACCGAAGACGAGATCGCCGAGTCGATCGCCAAGCACGGCTGCCGGCCTTTGCAGCGGCTCGACCGCCTGGGAATCGTGTCGGAACGATTGATCGCCGTGCACGCCGTCCATTTGAACGAGCACGAAATTGCCCTGCTGGCGCAGCGCGGCGCTTCGGTGGCGCACTGCCCGGCGTCGAATCTCAAACTTGGCAGCGGACTCGCGCCGCTTGCCAAGCTGGCGGCGGCGGGAGTCAACATAGCGATCGGCACTGACGGTGCCGCGAGCAACAACCGCATCGACATGCTGGCGGAGTTGCGCTTGGCGGCTTTGCTTGCCAAAGGTCTCGCGCGCGACGCCACCGCGTTCAGCGCCCCCGCAGCGCTCGAAAGCGCAACCTTGGGCGGCGCGTGCGCACTCGGGCTGGATCGACGCATCGGATCGATCGAAGTCGGCAAGGACGCCGACCTTGTCGCGTTCGATATGGCGGCGGTCGAAACACAGCCCCTGTACGAAGTCGTGTCACAAATCGTCTACGCCGCGGGCCGTGAACAAGTTACCGATGTCTGGATCGCCGGCAAGCCTGTTGTGCATAAGCGACACGTGCTTGCAGATAGCGATGGGTTGCTCGAAAAGACCCTGATGGCGTCGGTAAGCGCGTGGCAAAATCGCTGCCGACAAGTCTTGCTAACAAGCGGGGCTGTTTCGGCAGGCTAACGCGCCTTTCGAAACAGCCACCGATTGACGCTGGCTTGCGCGATCGTTCGGTTTGCGCTCCGAACGGTTAATTATCAAGAACTACTTCGAATCTCGAGTGAGGAGCACCAATCTATGAAATTCATCAAGCTAGGTCTCGTGGCCGCGGCGCTGATGACCGTCTCGGGCGCAAGTCTCGCCCAGCAGAAGGACATCAAGATCGCCGATCCGCGCGAAAGCCCGTATGTGATCGATTCGCGTGGCGTCGTCATCATGAACCCGTTTGGCCTGTGCTGGCGAACCGGTTTCTGGAGCCTCGAGCGGGCCAGAAGCGCCAAGGTCGATGGCAGTCCGTTCCCAGTCGGCTGCGTGTGCGACAAGGCACTGATGCCGAAAGAGGTTTGCGAGCCGCCACCGCCGCCGCCACCGCCGCCAGCCGCACCGCCGGCTCCGCCGCCGCCGCCAGCACCACCGGCGCCGCCTGCTCCGACCAGCGAGAAGGTGACGTTTGCGGCCGATGCGCTGTTCGACTTCGACAGAGCAACGCTGCGTCCGGAAGGCCGTGCCAAGCTGGATGATCTCGTGTCCAAGCTGGCCGGTGTGAGCCTCGAAGTGATCATCGCAGTCGGCTACACCGACCGCATTGGTAGCGATGCTTACAACCTGAAGCTTTCGCAACGCCGTGCGCAGGCGGTTAAAGACTACCTTGTCAGTAAAGGTATCGAGCCGAACCGCGTCTACACCGAAGGCAAGGGCGAAGCCAACCCGGTCAAGCAATGCGCGGATCCATCCGCCAAAGGCGAGGTTCGCAATCGCCCGCAGCTGATCGCGTGCTTGCAGCCGAACCGTCGCGTCGAAGTCGAAGTGGTCGGTACGCGTCCGATCAAGCGCTAGACAAGTCGTTAATAAAAAACGCTTTGTTCAAACTAGCCCCGCCTCGGCGGGGCTTTTTTTTGCCGCCTTTTCGCAATCGCGGTTGCGTAACATCCGGCGCATGAACGCGAATGTGAACGCGAACGTCGACCAAGCCGAGCTTTTGAAATTCGGTGAGCTTGCTGCGAAATGGTGGGACCGCGACGGCCCGATGCGGCCTCTGCACGACATCAATCCCGCGCGGCTCGAGTGGATAGAACGACTCACTGCGCTGGCGGGCAGGCAAGTGCTGGACGTCGGGTGCGGCGGCGGTGTGCTGACCGAAGCCATGGCGCAAAAAGGCGCGGCTGTGCTCGGCATCGATCTGGCCGACAAGCCGCTAAAGGTCGCGCGCCTGCACGCGCTCGATTCAAACGCGCGCGTCGAGTACCGCGAGTGCGCTGCCGAGAGTCTGGCTGCCGAGCGCCCCGCCAGCTTTGACGTCGTGACGTGCATGGAAATGCTGGAGCACGTTCCCGATCCGGCGCAAACAGTGCAAGCGTGCGCAAGCTTGACCCGGCCCGGTGGCTGGGTCTTCTTCTCGACGATCAATCGCAATCTAAAGGCGTTCGCGCTGGCGATTGTCGGCGCGGAGTATGTTTTGAAGCTGCTGCCGCGCGGCACGCATGAGTACGAAAAGTTTCTGAAGCCAAGCGAGCTTTCGAAATATGCGCGCGCCGCCGGGCTGGACGTGCGTGAAGTCATCGGCATGCAGTACAACCCATTTACAAAGATTGCGACGCTGGGTCGCGATACCGATGTCAACTATTTGATGGCGTGCCGCAAACCTTAGGAAAGCCACACTCCCGCGTTCGACTGGTCTTGCTTGACCTCGACGGAACGCTCGTCGATACAGCACCCGACCTCGCCGCTGCCGCGAACCGGATGCGAATCGCGCACGGCATGGAACCGCTGCCGATCGCCGAGTTGCGCCCCTATGTATCGCACGGGGCTCGCGGAATGGTGGGGCGGGCATTTGACGTTGCGCCCGACAACGCGCGCTACGCCGAGCTGCGGCAGGAGTTCTTGCGTGAGTATGAATCGGCTTTGTGCGTCGATTCATCTTTGTTCCCGGGCA